>JALOLG010000174.1 GCA_025456105.1 Ilumatobacteraceae bacterium
CGGCATGTCGATGTGGCGCACACCGAGGTGCGACACCGCGTCGATCACGGCGTTCTGGATGGCCGGCGTGGAGCCGATCGTCGCGGCCTCGCCGATCCCCTTCGCCCCGAGCGGGTTGTTCGGCGACGGCGTCTCGGTGGAGCGCACGTCGAAGCTCGGCATCTCGGCCGCCGATGGCAGCCCGTAGTCGGCGAGGTTCGACGTGATCGGGTTGCCGTCGTCGTCGAAGCGCACCTCCTCGAACAGGGCCTGTCCCACACCCGACGCCACCCCGCCGTGCTGCTGGCCCTCCACCAGCAGCGGGTTGATCACCGTGCCGCAGTCGTCGACCGCCACGTGGCGCACCAGCCGGGCCCGGCCCGTCTCGGTGTCGACCTCGACCACCGCGATGTGCGCCCCGAACGGGAACGTGGCGCCCTCGCCGGTGAACACGAGCGTCTCGTCGAGCGGACCCTCCTCCGACGCTTCGGCTGCCGCCGCCAGCTCGGCCCACGTGAGCCCGCTCGACGGCACCCCGGCCACACCCACCGTGCCGGTGGCGACATCCACCACGATGTCGGCGACGTCGGCCTCGAGCAGCCCGGCCGCCAGCGCGCGGGCCCGCTCGACCACCGCCTCGGTCGCCCGGTGGATCGCCGAGCCGCCCAGCTGCAACGACCGCGAGCCGCCGGTGCCACCGCCACGCGGCACGAGGTCGGTGTCGCCGTCGACCAGCGTGATGCGCTCGATCGGGATGCCCGTCTGCGCCGACACGAGCATGGCGTACGCGGTCTGGTGCCCCTGGCCGTGCGAGAGCGTGCCGCAGTACATCGTGGCGCTGCCGTCGGTGTGGACGACCACCCGGCCGAGCTCCTCCGCACCACCGCCCGCCGTGATCTCCACGTACGACGCCACCCCGATGCCGAGCTGCACGGTGTCGCCACGCTCGCGCCGCGCCACCTGCTCGGCACGCAGCGCGTCGTATCCGATCGCCTCGGCCGCCGTGCGCAGCGGCAGCCGGTAGCGGCCGCTGTCGTAGACGTTGCCGGTGAGCGTGGTGAACGGGAACACGTCGTCGCCCAGCAGGTTGCGCTCGCGCAGCTCGATCGGGTCGATGCCCAGCTCGTGCGCCGCCTGGTCGACGAGCCGCTCGAGGAGGGCGGTCGCCTCGGGCCGTCCGGCTCCTCGATACGCTCCCGTCGGTGGCGTGTTGGTGACCGGCACCACCACGTCGAATTCGATCGCGGGGAAGTCGTAGGTGCCGTGCGACATGCGGCGCGTGCCACCCGGCAGCGCCGAGCCGATCCCGGGGTACGCGCCACCGTCGCCCACCAGTCGCACGCGCAGCCCCGTGAACGTGCCGTCGCGCCGGCAGCCCAGCTCGGCGTACTGCACCTGGCCGCGGCTGTGGTCCTTGGCCTGCATGTCCTCGGTGCGCGTGGGCACCCACACCACCGGCCGGCCGAGCCGGCGTGCCGCCGTGGCCACCACCGTGTACTCGTGCTGGATGCCGGCCTTGCCGCCGAAGCCACCGCCCACCTGCGGCGTGATCAGGTGCAGCTCGGCGGGATCGATGCCCGCCGCGCGAGCGAGCTGCCCGTGCACGTAGTGGGGGAACTGGTTCGACACCCACACCGTCAGCCGGCCGTCGTCGGCCGGTGCGGCTGCGCACCCGTGCGGCTCCATCGGCGCCACCGCCACGCGCTGGTTGACGTACCGCCCGCGCACCACGGTGTCAGACACCGCCTCGAGGTCGAGCGGTTCGTCGACCACCTCGCTGACCGCGACGTTGTCGGCGCGGCCGTCGAACAGCCGCGGCGCACCGTCGGCCAGCGCCGCCTCGGGATCGGTGACCGCAGGCAGCGGCGTGATGTCGGCCCACACGGCTGCGGCCGCGTCGACGCCCTGGGTGCGCGACTCGGCGAGCACCACCGCATACGCCTCGCCGACGAACCGCACCCGGCCGTCGGCGAGCGGCGGCCGGGCGAAGTCGGCGTGGATGGGCGCGAAGCCGTGGTGGGGCGCGACGCCGAGCTCGGCTGCGGTCCACACCGCCACCACGCCCGGCATCGCCGCCGCCTCGGACACGTCGACCGACACCAGCTCGCCGTGCGCCATGTCGGATCGCACGAACACGGCATGGAGTGCGCCCTCGAGCGGCAGGTCGGCGAGGTAGCGCCGCGAGCCGGTGAGCAGTCCCGGGTCCTCGGTGCGGGTGACCCGGTTGCCGAGGATCGAGCCGCGGATCGAGCCAGGGATCGAACCGGCCGGCATCAGAGCACGGGCACTTCCGCCATCGCCGCGGCGATCGCGTCGTCGCTCAGGTCGAGGTCGACCATCTCACCGCTGAGGTACTGCTCGTAGGCCGCCATGTCGAGGTGGCCGTGACCGCACAGCGCCGTGAGGATCACCTTCTCCTCACCCGACTCCTTGCACGCCAGCGCCTCGCGGATGGCGGCCGCGATGGCGTGCGTGGGCTCGGGCGCCGGGACGATGCCCTCGGTGCGGGCGAACGTGAGCGCACCGGCGAAGCACTCGCGCTGGGGGATCGCGATCGCCTCGGCGAGACCCAGCTCGTAGATGTGCGACACCAGCGGGCTCATGCCGTGGTAGCGGAGCCCGCCCGCGTGGATGGCGTCGGGGATGAACCCGTGGCCCAGCGTGTGCATCTTCATCAGCGGCGTCATCCCGGCCGTGTCACCGAAGTCGTAGCGGTACTCGCCCTTGGTCAGGCTCGGGCAGGCGGCCGGCTCCACGCAGCGGATGGTGGGGTTCATCTTCCCGGCGAGCTTCTCGCGCAGGAACGGGAACGCCAGCCCGCCGAAGTTCGAGCCGCCTCCGGTGCAACCCACCAGCACGTCGGGCACGTCGCCCACCTTCGCGAGCTGGAGCAGCGCCTCCTCGCCGATGATCGTCTGGTGCAGCAGCACGTGGTTGAGCACCGAGCCGAGCGCATACCGCGTGGCCGGATCGGCCACGGCCATCGCCACCGCCTCGGAGATCGCGATGCCGAGCGAACCCGGGTGGTTCGGATCCTCGGCCAGCAGCGAGCGACCGAACTCGGTGACCTCCGACGGGGACGAGTGCACGGTGGCACCCCAGATCTCCATCATCGTGCGGCGGTACGGCTTCGAGCGGTACGAGGCCGCCACCTGCCACACCTCGCACTCCATGCCCTCGCGGTGGTTGTAGAAGGCCTGCGGCACCGACGTGTTCGGCTTGTGCGAGCCGGCGGGGCTGACGCCCTCGTACTTGTAGTAGATGCGCGCCGGCGTGCCGAGCTCGCGCTCGAGCCGGGTGGCGCGGAACAGCGGGCTCGGCCGCCAGATGCGGTACACGTCGAGCACCTCGCCGGGGATGTCGACGTAGCGCTCGCCCGTCACCTCCTGCTCGATGAGCGCCATCGGGAACAGCGGCGCGAGGTCGTCGGGCCCGACGGGCTCGTGCGTGCCCGGGTGCAGCGGCGGCGGGGGCGGCGCCGGCAGGTCGGGGATCACGTTGTACCAAGCGGTCGGCATCTCCGACTCGTCGAGCAGGATCTTGTGAGGAGCATCACCCATGCGCCCGAACCTACTCGTCTACCGTTTGCCACAGCCATGGGACTCTTCCGCCGCTCCAAGCGCACCGGGCCGGCCGTCGTCACCGGCGACGTCGCCACGATCCCGGCGCCCGCCCCCACCACCTGGATGGCACAGGCCGCCGCACCGACGGCGCTCGCCGAACCGCCGGCCGCTGCGGCCCCGCCTGCGCCGGCCCCGGTCGTCGAGCCCCAGCCGGTCGCACCGCCGCCCGCGGTGGCCCCGCTGTTCAGCTACGGCGACGCACCCGCGCCGGCGAAGCCGGACCCGATCGCCGCGGCACCCGCCCCCACCGCTCCCGACATCGCTGCCGCACTCGCCCGGCTCGACGAGCTCGAGCGCACCACCGCCCGCCTGCGCGCCGACCTCGACCAGATGCACGCCATCAACTCCGAGCTGGTCGGCACCCTCGAGCAGGTCGCGCTCACCAACGACCAGCTGCTCGCCACGGTCCACCAGCTCGAGGTGCGCCTCGACACGCCGATGGACGCTCCCTCCGTCGATGCGCCCGCCATCGCCACCGTGGCCGACCTCGACGAGCTGCGCGCCGGGCAGATCCGGCTCGCCAACGAGCAGGCCCGGTACGAGATCGCCTTCCGGGCCGATCTGGCCGAGGTGGCCGAGCGCTGCCGCCGCAGCGCCTGATCAGCCGCCGGTCTCGAGCAGCTCGAGCGCCCGGGCCACCAGGTCGCTCGCCTCCTGCACCGTGTCCTGGTACGCACCCAGGTCGCCGGTCGCGCGCAGCTCCTCCTCGGCCTGCACGAACAGCTCGTCGGCCGCGGCCAGCAGCTCCTCGGGCGTCGCGTCGTCGGGCAGCGAGGTCTCGGGCTCGACGGGCTCCTCGGGTTCCTCCTCGCCCGGGTCGGGCTCCTCGGTGCCGTCCGACGTCTGGGGGTCGCCACTGGTGCCGCGCCGCACCACCCGGTCGCCCACGTCGGCGTCGAAGCCGGGGAACAGCAGCGCCAGCGCCTCGCTGAGCGACGGCGCGTACGTGGCCTGCTCGTTGTACGAGGTGATGACGAAGCGGTACTCGGTGACGAGCGGGATCGGGCCGGGGCGCTCGACCTCCACGTAGAACGGACGCACGTACACGAGCCCGTCGGACACCGGCACGAGCTGCAGGTCGCCGAAGCGCACCCGCCGACCGCTCGCGGCGTTGTCCTGCAACGAGATCTCGCGGCTGATCGCCGGCTCCGACTCGGCCTGGCTGGTGACGCGCACCGGTCCGTCGGGCAGGTCGCCCTGGACGACGTACGACGTGAGGCGCCCGTAGGTGGCCGGTTCGCTCGACGCCGTCATGAACGCCTGGAGCTCGGTGCGCTGATCGTCGCGCGAGAACGGCACGAACGGTCGCAGGATCGAGAACTCGACCTCACCGGCGGGGTTGCGGAACAGCGTGTAGTACGGGATGAACCGCTCGGCGTCGGACTCGGTGGCGAACTCGCTCGGTGCCGCCGTCTCGGCGGCGGCCGTCGCGCCCTCGGGTGCGGTGACCGTCACCCGCGGGCCCTGCGCCGGGGCCTGCGCGACCGACCACGCGCCCACGCGCTGGAAGAAGTTCTCCGGCGGGATCTGGTACTTCGAGTACACGTCGGTCTGCACCCGGAACAGGTCCTCCGGGTACCGGAGGTGCTCCTTCAGCTCGGCCGGCATCGCCGCGAGCGGCGTGAACAGGTCGGGGAACGCCGACCGCCAGGCCCGCAGGATCGGGTCCTCCTCGTCGACCACGTAGAACGTGACCTCACCGGTGTAGGCGTCGACCACGGCCTTGACGCTGTTGCGCACGTAGTTCGCGTCGGTGCGCAGCACGTCGTCGGTGAGCTCGACCTCACCGATCCGCTGCGAGTACGGGTAGCGGGTGGTGGCCGTGTACGCGTCGATCACCCACTGGACGGTGCCATCGACGATCACCGGGTACGGATCGCCGTCGTAGGCGAGGAACGGCGCCAGCTTCACGACGCGATCGCGGACCGAGCGCACCCAGAGCATCTCGGAGTCGTCGTTGACGGCACCCGATCCGACGACGTTGTAGTCGAGGAACGCGACGGCGAACGCGGCACGGCGGAGGAACGACGACATCTGCACGCCGGCGAGGCCCTCGTAGGGCTCGTTGTCGCCGCACCCGTTCTCGGCCTCGTCGGTGCGGGCGATCGCGTACCCCTCGAGCGCGGGGCTGAAGTACAGCTCGGGGCGCTCGAGCTCGACCGACTGGTAGTCGGGTCGGTCGGTCGACGTCACCCGGCTGACGGGGGCCATCTCGAGGCCGCAGCCGCGGGTGTTCACCAGGTGCCGGCCCTGCCAGCTCTGGTTGGCGATGCCGGCGAGGTCGAGCTCGCGGGCGGCCCACCTCACCCCGGTCGACGCGGAAGCGCGACTTCATCTCGGCCGGGTTGAGCAGCCGCACGTTGCGGATCGGCTCGAGGTCGTCCTCCACCTCGGCGGCGTCGAGCTCGCCGAAGGTGATCGGCTCGGTGACGACCGCGTCGAGCCCGAACGCGGCACGAGTGGCCTCGACGTTGCGCTCGATGTACGGCGCCTCGCGGGCGCCCTGGTTCGGGCGAACCACCAGCGACTGCACGAGCGCCGGGTAGATCACCCCGCCGACGATCAGCACCACGAGCCACAGGACCGAGGCCACCACCGGGATCCGCCAGTTGCCGGTGCGGATCGTGGACAGGTACAGCACCGCCGTGAGCAGCGCGACCAGCACGAGCAGCATGAGCGCCGGCAGCTGCGCGTTCACGACCGCGTAGGTGGCGCCCTGCACGAACCCGCGCTGCTCGTTGGTGAGCTCGTAGCGCGTGAGCCAGTAGTCGGCCGCCTTGAGCGTGGCCAGCACCGCGAGCAGCACGGCCATGTGCACCTTGGTGGCCGAGCGCACGGTGGGCGTCGACGAGGTGAACACGACGCCGCCGTTGAGCAGGTGCGCCGCCGCGGTGAGGAGCAGCACGACGATCATCGCCGCGAACAGCCAGTCGACCACGAACGTGATGAACGGCAGCTCGAACACGTAGAACCCGACGTCGGCGCCGAACTGCGGGTCGTCGACCCCGAACGACTTCGAGTGCCGGAACAGCAGCCACTCCTGCCAGCGAGCCGCGGCCGGGAGCGCGAGGAGCAGGGCGAGCACCACGGCCGTGCCGTAGCGGACGAGCTTGAGGCGCTTGCCGAACACCTCGTGGAAGCGCTCGACGTAGGGGTGCACGTTCGCGGCGAACGTGGTGGGCGCCGCACGGTCGGCCAGGAACAGGTTGATGCCGGCGAGCAGCAGGAACCCGACGAAGAAGATCGCGAACAGGGTGAGCCGGGCCGTGATGACGCCCCAGAACACGTCGTCGCGGCCGAGGCCCTCGTGCCACAGGTAGTCGACGTAGAAGCGGGCGACGGCGCGCCCGAACACCACGAGCAGGAAGAACGCCACCGCCAGGACGATCAGCACCACCCGGCCACCGACGCGCCAGCGCGACGGGCGGCCGGGGAGGTCGGAGTCGCGCCGCATCGGCGGCGACACTACCGGTCGGTCGGAGCGAGCAGGCAGCGGCACCCGGGGTGCGCCGGCGCCACCCGATGGCCCGTCGGGAAGGCCTCACCGGCCGGCACCGCACCCGCGAGTGCGTTGTCGTCGCAGTCGGGGCAGCCCGGCTCGGACGGGTCGACGGTCCACGCCACCGGCGCGCCCGGCTCGATCGCCGCCAGCAGCCCGCCACCGTGCGCCGCGCGCAGCAGGTCGTCGAGCTGCACGTCGATGTGCTGCGTCTTCCACTCGCGATACACCGCTCGCACGCGGCGGGCGACGTCGTCGTTGTCACCGGCGCCCTCCGAGACGGCGCGCTCGAGCCGGGTGCGCAGTGGCGTCACCAGGTCGGTGCCGAAGGCGGCGCGCGTGTCGGCGAGCACGCTGGCGGTGCGGTCGGCGGTGCCGGCGGCCGGTGGGTCGATCTCGGCAGCCCCGGCCGCCGCCGCGGCCGACAGCTCGTCGTGGATCGCGTCGGTGAAGCGGACGACGTGCTCGTCGTAGCCGGGCAGGAGCGTCTCGAGGGTGGTGACCGGCTCGCGCCGGCGGAGCAGGTCGAGCACGTCGTTCTGCTCGTCGGCCAGGACGCGCTTCAGCTTGCGCGCGGCGCCGACGATGAGCGGCGTGAGGGCCGCGTCGCGGCGAGCGAACGCCGTGTCGTCGGTGATCTCCTCGGCGTCGGGCACGATCTCGTCGGCGGTGCCGGTCTCGTCGTCGGTGCCGGTCTCGTCGGCGGCCACGGTCTCGTCGTCGGCCGCGGTCTCGACATCGGCCGCGGTCTCGACGTCGGGGGTGTCGCCCGGTGCCTCGCCGGTGTCGGTCTGCGTCTCGGCCCGCAGCCGGGCGAACAGCGCGACGACGTTGTCGGCACCCTGCGGCGCCGCCTCTGCCTCGGTCACGTCCTCGACGATCGCGTCCTCGACGGCCGCTTCCTCGACGACCGCGTCATCGGCGTCAGCCTCGACGATCGGTTCGACCGCCTCGTCGGCGGCGGGTTCGGCGGTCGCGGCCTCCACGACGGGCTCCGCCGCCGCCTGGTCGCGGGTGGGCTCGGGCTCGATCGTGGGCACGGGGCCGGTCGTCGGGCTGAGATCGAGATCGTCGAGGGGGCCCGTGAGCGGCGTCAGCTCGGCCACCACGTCGACCGCGACGGTGCGCGCCTTCTCGAACACCTGGAGCAGCCGGTCGCGGCCGATGATCAGCTGCTCGATCTGCAGGCGGGCCGCCTCGCGGCGCTTGGCCAGCTCGCCGAGCACCCGCTCGCGGTAGGCGCGGGCCTCGTTGACCATCTCGCGGCCCTGCTGCTTGGCGAGCGCCAGCTCGGCCTCGGCCTCGGCCGTCGACTCGCTGCGACGGCGTGCGATCTCGATCTCGGCATCGGCGCGGATGCGGCTGGCCTCGTCGGCGGCGTCGCGCAGGATCTTGGCCGCGCCCTCCTCGGCCTTCGCACGGATCTGCGCCGCGCTCTCGCGAGCGGTCTGCAGCACGCGCAGGGTCTCCTCGCCGAGCAGCTGCGCGACGGTGTCGTCGTCGAGGACCGGCGCCGCCGGCTGGGCCTCCTGGGCGAGGCGCAGCTCGCGCTCGAGGAACCGCTCGCGCTCCTGCAGCCGACCGAGCTCGGCCGCCACGGCCCGCAGCGCCTCACGGACCTCGGCCGTGTCGTACCCGCGGCGCGACGAGCTGAACGACGCCTCTGCGACCGAGGCCGGAGAGGCCGGATCGACACGCACGCTCGAGACCGCCATCCGGGCAAGCGTACGAAACCCGGCCGCGCGGGTGGTGGCAATCGGTGCTCGACGTCAGCCGGCGACGGGCTCGAGCGGATCGCCGCCCAGCCGCTCGAGCTCGGCCAGTGCCTCGTCGAGGTCGGCGACGGGGATGATCTCGAGCCCTGGCGCCGCCCGCCGCGCCGCTGCGATGTCATCGTCGCCCTGGGCCGTCGGCACCAGGAACACCTCGACGCCGGCCTGCTGCACGGCCGACGCCTTCTGGCGCAGTCCGCCGATCGGCCCGACGGAGCCGTCGAGCTCGATGGTGCCGGTGACCGCGACGCGGTCGCCGCCGAGCAGCTCGCCGGGCGACAGCTCGTCGATCAGGGCCAGCGTGAACGCCAAGCCGGCCGACGGCCCGCCGATGCGCCCGGTGTCGATGTCGACCTCGAACGGCAGCTCGACCCGACGGGTGTCGAAGGGCACGAAGCCCACGATCGTGCGGTCGGGGTCGCTCGGGGAGGCGATCAGCGGCACCGTCGCCGTGATCTCGCCCTCCTCGGGGCGATCGATCACGAGCTCGACCGTGTCGCCGGGCTCCTTGTCGGCGAGCACGCCGCTCAGGTCCTCCACGCCGGCGAGCTCGACACCATCGGCCTCGAGCAGCCGGTCACCGGGCTCGAGGAACTCGGCCGACGGCGCGAACTCCGCACACTCACGACCGTCATCGGTGGTCTCGAGGCACACCAGCTCGCGGACCAGCACCTCGCCGGGCACGATGTCGACCTCGAAGCCGAGTGCCTCGAGCGCCACGAACTGAGCGGTCTGCTCGGCGGACCGCATCGACTCCAGCGCGAACACGCGCCGCTGCTCCGGTGTCTGCGCGCCGAACCGCTCGGTGGTGGTGAGGAACTGCACCGCCGGCTCGTCGCGGCCCGCCCACCACGACAGCAGCGACTGCTCGGGCTCGGTGACGGTGACGAAGTAGACGTCGCCGTCGGAGGGGAACTGCTCGGCCTCGCCGTCGAGCTCGCCGAAGCTGATGCGGTCACCGACGGGCTGGGCCGACGACGGCGTGCGCGCGTACGGCGTGGCCTCGCGCTCGCCGCTCGCCACCTCCTTGTCGGCGACGACGCTGGCCGGGAGGACGCCCGCCACCGCCACGAGTGCGAGGCCGCCGAGCCCGAGCACGGCCAGCGGCACGCCGTACCACCGGCGACGAGCCGACGGGGCCACGGCTGCCGCCGCCGTCGTGGACGGGGCGGGCAGTATCGTCTCGGGTTGCGTGTCGGTCACTCTCGGGCTCTCGATCGAAACGGTCACGACGCAGGCGGCCGTGATCCTCGGGCTGGCCGTGGCGGCGCTGGTGCTCGTCGGGTGGCGTCAGACTGCCAGAGCGCAGCCCCGTTCACACCGCGGCGGCCGCATCCCCACGCGTCGCGGGCCGGTGGAGGTGGAGCAGGCACCCACCACGCTGTACCGGCGCCCCGGCCCGATCCGCCGCCTGCTCGCGCTCGCCGCCTCGGGTGGGATCACCGTCGTCACCGGGATGATGCTCGCGACGATCGTCGGGTTCGCCGTGGCGTGGGTCGTCATCACCCTCACGTCGCTGCTGAAGCAGTGAGCGCACCGAGCCGGCGCGAGGTGATCGTCGCCGGGCACACGGGCGACCGCCACACCGCGCGCGACGGCCTCCAGTCAGCGGATCCCGACACACGCGCCTCGGCACTCGGCGCGCTCGACCGGCTCGGCGACCTCACGGCCGACGAGGTCGCCGCCGCGCTCGGCGACCCCAGCCCCGTCGTGCGGCGGCGGGCGGCCG
>JALOLG010000006.1 GCA_025456105.1 Ilumatobacteraceae bacterium
GAGCGCGAGCGTGGCGCCGACGATCCGGAGCCACGCCACGGTGCGCGGCTCGACCTCGTCGAACAGCGAGATGGCGATGGAGGCGCCGACGTACTGCGACACCGCCGACAGCACGAAGAGCGCTTCGGGCTGGGTGGTGTCGAGGCGCCGGGCGACGCGCCCGCTCAGTCGAAGAGCTCGGGGTCGGTGCGGCAGATCTCCTGCCACAGCGGCTGGAACGAGAGCCATCCGGCGAGGTCGAAGCCGGTCTGCTCGAACGTGTACTTCGCGTACTCGTCGCGGATCTCGATCGGGGTGCCGGCCGCCATCGCGGCGAGCTGGGCCTGGCAGCTGCGCTCCATCGACAGGAACCAGAACGCGGCCGCGTCGACCGAGCCGCCCACGGTGAAGATGCCGTGGTTCTGGTGGATCGCGGCCTTGCCCGTGGGGAAGTTGGCAGCGAACTCCTGGCCCGCCTCCACCTGGAACACGACGGCGCCACCCTGTGCGCTGATGACGGTGTGGTCGCCGTAGAAGATGCACGCGTCCTGGGTGAGCGGGGCGAGCGGGATGCCGAGCGAGCTGAACGCCTTGCCGTACACCGAGTGGGCGTGCGCAGCGGCCACGACGTCGGGACGCGCGGCGTGGATGGCGGCGTGCAGCACGAACGCAGCGCGGTTCACCGGGTGCGAGCCGTACACCACCTCGCCCTGGTGGTTCACCAGGATGAGATCGCTCGAGCGGATGTGGCGGAAGCTCACGGCGAACGGGTTGACCCAGAAGTGATCGGGGAACTCGGGGTCGCGCACCGTGATGTGGCCGGCGACGCCTTCGCCGAACCCGAGCCGGCCGAACACCCGGAGCGCACCTGCGAGCTTGGCCTTGCGGTGGGCGCGCTCCTCCTCGACGGTGGCGAACGTGGGCGGACCCTCGAGCCCGACCTGCTTGGGCGTCAGCTCGACGCCGTCGATCGACGGGGTGCCGGTCTCGGTGATGGCCATGGGCGCGACGGTAGCCGTGCGAGCGGTCGACTCGTCACGGCGGGTTCGGGCCCTGGGCTACCGTCGTGCCGACGCGACGCCGCTGGCGTCCGTGGGAGGAGGCCGCGATGTCGCTCACCTTGGATCCGGTGCCGCTCGACTCGATCGAGCTGGGAGCCCGATCGTTCTGGGAACGGCCTGAGCCGGAGCGTGAAGCCGCGTTCGCCACACTGCGACGCGAGGCCCCGATCCAGTTCTTCGCGGAGACCGAGTGGGTGCCGGGCTTCGACGTCGGCCCCGGGTTCTGGGCGCTCACCCGCCACGCCGACGTGTGGCACGCGAGCCGCCATCCGGCGCTGTTCAGCTCGGTGCCGAGCATCGTCATCCCCGACCAGCAGCCCGAGGTGGCCGAGTTCTTCGGCTCGATGATCGCCATCGACGACCCCCGCCACTTCCGCCTGCGCAGCATCGTGCAGAAGGCGTTCACACCGAAGATGGTGGCGCAGGTCGAAGCGGCCGTCGCCGAGCGCGCCCGCCGCCTCGTGGCCCGCATGGTCGAGCGCCACCCGGACCGCGGGTGCGACTTCGTCGCCGAGTTCGCCGCCCCGCTGCCGTTGCAGATCATCTGCGCCATGATGGGCATCCCCGAGGAGGACGAGGAGCGCGTCTTCGCCTGGACCAACGTGATCCTCGGCGTCGGCGACGACGAGATGGGCGACTACGAGGCGTTCGAACGAGTCGCCCAGGAGGTCGCGGCCTACGGCATCGCGATGGCCGAGGAGCGTCGCGTCGACCCGCGCGACGACCTCACCACGGCGCTGGTGCAGGCCGAGGTCGATGGCGACCGCCTCTCGTCGATGGAGATCGCGTCGTTCTTCATCCTCCTCGCCACCGCCGGCAACGAGACCACGCGCAACGCGATCAGCCACGGGCTGGTCGCGCTCACGGAGCACCCCGACCAGCGGGAGCGCTGGTGGGCCGACTTCGACACGCTCGCCCGCCCCGCCGCCGAGGAGATCGTGCGCTGGGCGAGCCCGGTGATCTACATGCGCCGCCGGGCGACGCAGGACACCGAGATCGGCGGGGTGCCCATCGCCGAAGGCGACAAGGTCGTGATGTACTACAACAGCGCGAACCGAGACGAGAGCCACTTCGAGGATCCCTACCGGTTCGACGTGAGCCGCGCCCCGAACGACCACGTCGGGTACGGCGCCGGTGGACCGCACTTCTGCCTGGGGGCGAACCTCGCCCGGCGCGAGATCATGGTGGCGTTCCACGAGCTGCACGAGCAGGTTCCCGAGATCCGGGCCACGGGGGAGCCGGCGATGCTCGTGAGCAGCTTCATCCACGGCATCAAGCGCCTCGAGTGCGCATGGTGAGTCGGCCGGTCGCGCCGGCGTCGCTCCCCGCACCGGCGGCGGCGTACTCGCACGCCATGGTGACCGAAGGGGCGGGCCGCTGGCTGCACACGTCGGGTGTGGTGCCCACGGGGCCCGACGGCACGGTGCCCGATGCGCTCGCCGATCAGGCCGCCACGGTGTGGTCGAACATCGGGGCGATGCTCGCCGAGGTCGGCATGGGGCCGTCCGACATCGTGTCGGTCACCACCTACGTGGTGGTGGGTGAGGACCTCGCCGTGGTGATGGCCGCCCGTGACCGGTTCATGGCGGGTCACCGACCGGCATCGACCCTGGTGACCGTGCCGGCGCTCGCCCGTCCCGAGTGGCGCATGGAGATCGCCGTCGTCGCCGCCGCCTGACGCCTGGGCTGCAGCTGCCGGCAGATCTGATGGTGGCTGCAGCCCAGACGTCGAGGCGACCCGAGCGAGCCGCCGGACGTACGCTCGGCGGCATGGCTGGCGACTCGCACCGCACCGACTCCGGCATCGAGATCGGGCCGCTCTACGACGCATCGACGCTCGCCGGGTGGGATCCCGCGACCGCACTCGGCGCACCGGGTGAGCCGCCCTACACGCGGGGTGTCTACTCGTCGATGTACCGCGGCCGTCTCTGGACGATGCGCCAGTACGCCGGGTTCGGCACGGCAGCGTCGACGAACCAGCGCTTCAAGTTCCTGCTCGAGGCCGGCCAGACCGGCCTCTCGTGCGCGTTCGACCTGCCTACGCAGATGGGCTACGACTCCGACCACCCCCGCGCCGAGGGCGAGGTGGGCAAGGTGGGCGTGGCGATCGACTCGATCGACGACATGCGGACGCTGCTCGCCGACATCCCGCTCGACACCGTCACCACGTCGATGACCATCAACTCGACGGCGGCGATCCTCTTGCTGATGTACGAGCTCGTCGCCGAGGAGCAGGGCGTGCCGAGCGAGCAGATCTCGGGCACCATCCAGAACGACCTGCTGAAGGAGTACATCGCCCGCGGCACGTACGTGTACCCGCCGCGCCCGTCGATGCGGATCATCACCGACATCTTCGAGTACTGCTCGAAGCACGTGCCGAAGTGGAACACGATCTCGATCTCCGGGTACCACATCCGCGAAGCCGGCTCGACGGCCGTGCAGGAGATCGCGTTCACGCTCGCCAACGCGATCGCCTACGTACAGGCGGCGATCGATGCCGGACTCGACGTCGACGACATCGGTCCGCGCCTCTCGTTCTTCTGGAACGGGCACAACCACTTCTTCGAGGAGGTGGCGAAGTTCCGGGCCAGCCGCCGCATGTGGCACCGGATCATGACCGAGCGCTTCGGCGCCAAGGACCCGCGCTCGTCGATGCTGCGCTTCCACACGCAGACCGGCGGCTCCACGCTCACCGCCCAGCAGCCGCTCAACAACGTCGTGCGCGTGTCGGTGCAGGCGCTCGCCGCCGTGCTCGGCGGCACCCAGAGCCTGCACACGAACGGCTACGACGAGGCGCTCGGCCTGCCCACCGAGGAGGCGGCTCGCATCGCCCTGCGCACCCAGCAGATCATCGGCTACGAGGCCGGCGTGGCCGACACGCCCGACCCGCTCGCCGGCTCGTACCTGGTCGAGTCGCTCACCGACGAGGTCGAGCGCCTCGCCTGGGAGTACATCGAGCGCATCGACGAGATGGGCGGCGCCGTCGCGGCGATCGAGGCCCACTACCAGATGGACGAGATCGAGCAGTCGGCGTACGAGTACACGAAGTCGATCGACGACGACGAGCGCGTGATCGTGGGCGTCAACAGGTTCACCGTCGACGACGAGCCCGAGCCCACCGTGTTCCCGATCGACCCGGCGCTCGAGCGTGGCCAGCGCGAGCGCCTCGCGGCGTTCAAGGCCGATCGCGACCAGGCGCTCGTGCGGGCTCGCCTCGACGACGTGGCGGCGGCGGCCCGCGGCACGCAGAACCTCCTGTACCCCATGAAGGAGGCGCTGCGCGCGAACGCGACGCTCGGCGAGGTGAGCGACGCCCTGCGCGACGTGTTCGGCGTGTACCAGCCCTGACCGGGAGCCGGCCGTGCCGCTGCGGGTGATGACCTGGAACCTGTGGTGGCGGTTCGGTCCGTGGGAGCAGCGCGAGCGCGCGATCGTCGAGGTGGTCCGGGAGGTCGATCCCGACGTCGTCTGCCTGCAGGAGGTGTGGTCGGAGGAGGGCGGTGACGATCAGGTCGCTCGGTTGGCCCATGCGCTCGGTCGCCACGCCGTGTCGACCGACCCGGTGTTCTACAACGGGATGTCGTTCGGCAATGCCGTGCTCTCGCGGTGGCCGCTCGAGCGAGTGCTCGACGAGCCGCTCCCGCGTCCCGACGGCGCGCCCGGCCACCGGCGGCTGCTCGGCACGCTCGTGGCGACGCCGTTCGGTGCCTGGCCGGTCTACGCGACCCACCTCGACCACCGCTTCGACGCCTCGGCGGCCCGCGAGGTGCAGGTGCGCCGGGTCCTCGAGGTGGTGGCCGCGCATCGCAGCGATCCCGAGACCGAGCTGCCCTCGATCGTCGGGGCCGACCTCAACGCCGTCCCCGACAGCGACGAGGTGCGATCGCTGACGGGACGGCGCGACAGCGGCGTGCCCGGGATCGTGCTGAGCGACTGCTGGGAGCAGGTCGGGGCGGGTCCGGGTGCGACCTGGGTCCGCGACAACCCGTACACGGCCGACACCGCCTGGCCGGGTCGCCGGATCGACTACGTGCTGGTGGCGTGGCCGCGGCCCAAGCCGGTGGGGAACCCGGTCCGGGCGTGGCTCGCCGGCACCGACGACGTCGAGGTCGACGGCGAGCCGGTGCGCCCGAGCGACCACGCCGCCGTGGTGGTCGAGCTCGTCACGCCGTGAGGTGCCGGATCGCCGGTGCGGGGCGCGCTGGGCGCTCCACCTGGCCGGTGGGCCAGCCGAGGTAGACGACGCCGACGATCCGGTCGCCCGGGTCGAAGCCGCAGAGCTCGCGCGCCGCGGCGCCGTCGGCCACGGGTGGCGTGCTCCAGAACGAGGCGAGCCCGGCCGCGGTGGCACCGAGCAGCAGGTTCTGGATGCCGGCGGCGACGGCGTCGCGGTTCTCCTCGTGGAAGGAGGGATGGTCGTGGGGGCGCGTGGCCACCACGACGACCGCCGGCGCACGCAGGTACTTCGTGCGGGTCTTGGTGCGCTTGCCCTCGTCGCCGATGCCGGCGGCGACGAGATCGGCGACGAACGCCTCGCCCAGCCGAGCTCGACCCGCGCCGGTGGCGACGGCGAAGCGCCACGGCCACGTGCGCTTGTGGTTGGGGGCCCAGGTGGCGAGCTCGCAGAGCTGGTCGATCAGCTCGGTCGGCACCGGGCGCTCGGGGTCCATGACCAGGCTCGTCCGTCGATGACGGGCGAGCTCGGCGAACTCCTCGAACGACGTCACGGTCGTCAGGATGTCAGGCCGTCGCCCAGATCAGCACCTCGGCGCCATCGGGGCCGGCGGTGAGTCGCCGCTCACCGGCCGCCGTGAGCCGAGCGGCATCGCCGCGGTCCAGGTGGTGCTCGTCGAGGTCGGCGCTGCCGATCGGGACGAACACGTGGACGTGGCGGTCGTCGGGCACGGTCACGGTCTCGCCCGCTCGCAGGCGCCCACCCCACAGCACCGCGTCGCGCTGGCGGATCGAGATCGCGGCATCGTGGCCCTGGCCGGACGCGATCGGCACGAGCCCGCCCTTGGACAGCTCGGCGTTGATGTCGAGCTGCTCGTAGCCCGGGTCGATCCGCGGTGTGTCGGGGAGCACCCACATCTGGACGAAGTGCACGTCGGTGGTGCCGCTGTTGTTCATCTCCGAGTGCCAGATGCCGGTTCCGGCCGACATGCGCTGGGCGAGGCCCGGGTAGATGATCCCGCGGTTGCGCTCGGAGTCCTTGTGCTCGAGCTCGCCCGACAGCACCCACGTGACGATCTCCATGTCCTGGTGCGGGTGGGTGTCGAAGCCCGACCCGCCGCGCACGACGTCGTCGTTGCTCACGAGCAGGAGGCCGTGGTGGGTGTTGGCCGGGTCGTAGTGCCGGCCGAAGCTGAAGGAGTGCTTGGAGTCGAGCCAGCCGATCGTCGTCGCGAAGCGCTCGCCCGATCGGCGGATGTCGATCACTGGAGTGGTCATGCTCTCCCCAACTGTTGCGTACGCAAGTATATTCCGCCGCTCGAGCCGTCCGGCCACACTCGCACGCCGTGGAACGCCGCCCCGCCGTGCTCGCCGTGCTCGCGGCCGCGGTGCTGTTCGGCACCACCGGCACCGCGCTGTCGCTCGGTCCCGACGCCGCCACGCCGCTCGGGGCCGGCACGCTGCGCGGGCTGATCGGCGCCGTGACCCTGTGGGCGATCGCCCGATCGCTGCCGGCGTGGGACGAGGCGCGCCGCCACGCAGCCCTGATCGTCGTCGGTGGGGCCGGGGTCGCGCTGTACCAACCGGCGTTCTTCACCGGGGTGGAGCGCGCCGGCGTCGCGGTCGGGACCGTCGTCGCACTGGCGAGCGGGCCGGTGTTCGCGGCGGGCATCGAGGCGGCGGTCCTGCGTCGGCATCCGTCGCGCTCGTGGGTGCTCGCCACGTCGATCACGGTCGTGGGGGTGGCGATGCTCGTCGGCGGGGGTGGTGCCGACGCCGAGGTCGAGGCCGTGGGCATCGTGGCGGCCCTGGGCGCCGGCTTCGGGTACGCGGTCTACGCCGTCACCTCGAAGTCGCTGATCGAGCGAGGGGTCGACAGCACCCGGGCGCTGGCGTGGTCGTTCTCGGCGGGCACGCTCGTGCTCCTGCCGGTCCTGGCGGTCGAGCCGCTCGACAGGCTCGCCGAGCCGGGCGGCGTCGCGGTGGTCGTCTACCACGGTGTCGTCACCGTCGGCGTGGCCTACTGGCTCTACGGGCTCGGCCTGCGTGGCGTGCCGACCTCGACGGCCGTCACGCTCACGCTCGCCGAGCCGGTGACGGCCGCCCTGCTCGCCGTGCTCGTGCTCGACGAGCGGCTCGACCCGATCGGGTGGGTGGGGGTGGCCGTGGTCGTGACGGGCCTGCTGGTGCTCAGCCGGGCGGGGAGCGGCGAGCCCGACTCGGAGCCACCCGAGGGGCCTCGTTCGGCATCTTCGGGTACACCGGCGGCCACGGGGCGTCGGGGATCCCGTCGGCCAGGTCGTCCGCGAAGCGCTCCACCAATGGCGTGATCGACTGCGGTTCGGTGTCCATGTCGAGCCACGGATCGCCGAGCCCGGCCAGGCGGGCCGGGACGGTCGCCATCGTGAGCGCCTCGGGATCGACCTCGGCGAGCTCGTCCCACGCGAACGGCGTCGACACCTGGGCGCCGACACGAGGCCGCACGCACCAGGCGCCGAACACGTTCTTGTGCGGCGCGTTCTGGTTGAAGTCGACGAACACCCGGCGACCGCGCTCCTCCTTCCACCACTTGTCGGTGATCAGGTCGGGATGGCGGCGGGCCAGCTCGCGGGCGATCGTGATGCACGCACCGCGCACGGCGAACGAATCCCAGCCCGGTTCGACCCGCACGTACACGTGCAAGCCCTTGCTGCCGGTGGTCTTCGGGTAGCCGACGATGCCCAGCTCGTCGAGCAGCTCCCTCGTGCACGCGGCCGATTCGCGGACCATGTCGAACGTGACACCGGGGGAGGGGTCGAGGTCGATCCGCAGCTCGTCGGCGTCGTGCGGGGTCGACGCGCGGTACGGCCACACGTGCAGGCCGAGCACGCCCATGTTGGCGGCCCACAGCACATGGGCGAGGTCGGCGATCACGAGTGCTCGCGACGGGGTGCCGTTGATGGTGGTGACCGTGGTGGTGTGCAGCCAGTCGGGTGCCGAGTCGGGGATCCGCTTCTGGAAGAACGAGCTGCCGCGCACGCCGTCGGGATAGCGCTCGAGCAGCACCGGCCGGTCGAGCAGGGTGCGCATGATGGCGTCGCCGACGGCGACGTAGTAGCGGGCGAGGTCGAGCTTGGTCTCGCCCCGCTCGGGGAACATCACCTTGTGGGGGCTGGTGATCCGCACCGTGCGGCCGCCGACCTCGAGCTCCACCGGCTCGCCGTGCTCGTCGCGCGCCCCCACGCCCCGACCGTACCCCGACCACCCGAGTGCCACCGTCCGTCGGAGTGCCACCGGCGCGCACGTCGCGCCGGTGGCACTCGGGACTCAGGCGGTGCCGAGGGCGCCGTCGAGGAACCGCACGACGCGACGCTCCCACTCCTCGGGTGCGGTGTCGAGGCCGTCGGTGTGACCGGCGCCCTCGACCTCCCACACCTCGACGCTCGACGGGGCCACCTCGGCCAATCGCTCCGCGACCTGTCCCTCCTCGGGCACGTCGCCGGCAGCGATCAGCAGCACGGGGCGGGGTGCGGCATCGGCGACCGCGTCGGCGAGCGAGATCGGGTCGTCGGGGTCGGCGAACCACCGCACGAAGGCGTAGGTGAGCCGGTCGACCTGCTCCTGCAGCCAGCCACGGACGCCGTACTCCTCGGACAGCCACGCCTTGTCGGCCGCTGTGCGGCCCGTGGCCCCTTCGGCCACGACGGCGGCGATCCGCGGGTCGGCGGCGGCGGCGCCGATCGCCTCCTCACCCCCCATCGAGAGCCCCACCACGGCGATGCGGGTCGGGTCGACGTCGGGGCGGGTCCGCAGCAGGTCGACGGCAGCATCGATGTCGGCGTCACCGTTCCATCCCAGGTCCATCGCACGACCTTCGCTCTCACCATGGCCTCGCGCGTCCGTCATCAGCACGCCGTACCCGTTGCGGGCGAGCACGACGGCGTGGTCGAGGACGTCGGAGCGGTCGGATCCCGAGCCGTGTCGCAGCACCACCGCCGCACCGTTGGTGGACGGGACGTACCACCCGGTGAGCTCGACGCCGTCGGAGGCGCGCATCGTGACGTCGACTGCGTCGAGCCCGACGTCGGCCGGCGTCGTCTCGGGCGTCTCGCCCGGTGCGACGTTCGTGGCCGCGAGCGCGATCGACAGCGAGAACGTGAGCACGATCAGCAGCCCGATCCAGGGCACGAGCACGAGTCGCCACCAGCTGCGCAGGTTGCGCCAGGCCTGCGCGACCGAGATGCCGATCAGCGCCAGGCCGACGAGCAGGCACAGCACGGCGAACGCCGAGCCGACCGTGATCGCGCCGTCGACGAACCAGGGCACCCCGATGCCGAGCCCGATCGAGATGAGGACCCATCCGACGAGCCCGGTGCCGACGACCGTCGCAGCCGCCCGACCCGGTCCCACGTCGGCACCGTACCGGGTCAGTCGTTGGCGTGGAGGTCGGTGTTGAGGCCGCCCCAGTCGACCCGGCGGCGGCGGGCGACCACCTGGCCGGTCTGGCCGTCGCGGAGGAAGAGCAGCCCCGATGCGCCGCTCAGCTCGCGGGCCTTCACGACGCCGTCGGGCGACAGCACCGGTGTCGAGGCCGTGACGTAGAGGCCCGCCTCCACGACGCAGTCGTCGCCGAGGCTGATGCCGATGCCGCTGTTGGCGCCGAGCAGGCAGCGCTCGCCGATGGTGATCTGCTCGGTGCCACCGCCCGACAACGTGCCCTGGATCGATGCGCCACCGCCGATGTCGGAGCCGTCGCCCACCACGACGCCGGCCGAGATGCGGCCCTCCACCATCGACGTGCCGAGCGTGCCGGCGTTGAAGTTCACGAACCCCTCGTGCATCACGGTCGTGCCCGGCGCCAGGTGAGCACCGAGGCGCACGCGGTCGGCATCCGCGATCCGCACGCCGGTCGGCACGACGTAATCGACCATGCGCGGGAACTTGTCGACGCCCCAGACGTTCAGCACCGCACCCGACTGGCGCACCCGCAGGCGCACGTCGTCGAGGTCGGCGACCGCGACCGGCCCGAGGTTGGTCCAAGCCACGTTCGTGAGGAGCCCGAACGCGCCGTCGAGGTTCACGGTGCGCGGTGCGGCGAGCCGGTGCGACAGCAGGTGCAGGCGCAGGTAGACGTCGGCGGCCGAGGTGGGCGCGGCGTCGACGTCGACGCTCAGCCGGATCGGCCGGACGACCACGCCGCGCACGTCGTCGGCGCGCTCGCGCAGACCGAGCGAGGACTCGATCTCGTCGAGCTGCTCGGCCATCTCGTCGCCGCCGTACTCGCCCCAGCCGAGCCACCGGAACCACGCGTCGAGCGTGGAGCCGTCGCGCGCCTCCGTGGTGAGCCCGGCGCCCCAGGCCATTCGTGCCATCACCAGACCTCCGGTCGCAGCGTCGGGAACAGGATGACCTCCTTGATGGAGTCGACTCCGGCGATCAGCATCGCCACGCGGTCGATGCCGACGCCGAGCCCGCCCGTGGGCGGCATGCCGTACTCGAGTGCGCGGAGGTAGTCCTCGTCGACCGTCGCCCGCTCGGCGTCGCCGGCGTCCTTGAACGCCTGCTCGTGCTCGAAGCGCACGCGCTGCTCGACGGGGTCGTTGAGCTCTGAGTAGCCGTTGGCGAGCTCACGGCCGTCGACGAACAGCTCGAAGCGCTCGGTGAGCAGCGGGTCGGTGCGATCGGTGCGGGCGAGCGGTGACACGTCGACTGGGTGGCCGGTGACGAAGGTCGGCCGGACGAGCTGGTGCTCGGCCGTCGCCTCGAAGATCTCCTCCACGTACTTGCCCGGCGCCCAGTGGTCCTCGGGTCGGAGGCCGTGGCGCTCGGCGATGGCGCGCAGCCGCTCGATCGGCACTCGGGGGTGCACCTCCTCGCCGACCGCGTCCGAGGTGAGGTCGACCATGCGGTGGCGGGGCCACGGCTCGGCGAGGTCGACCTCCTGGCCGCGGATCGTGAGCAGCGTCGAGCCGGTGCAGTCGAGCGTGGCGGTGGTGATGAGCTCCTCGGTGATCGCCATCACGTCGGTGACGTCGGCGAACGCCTGGTACAGCTCCATCATCGTGAACTCGGGGTTGTGGCGGGTGGAGATCCCCTCGTTGCGGAAGATCCGGCCGATCTCGAACACGCGCTCCATACCGCCCACGATGAGGCGCTTCAGGTGCAGCTCGAGCGCGATCCGCAGGTACAGCTGCATGTCGAGCGTGTGGTGGTGGGTGACGAACGGCCGGGCGTGTGCACCGCCGGCCTCCACGTGCAGCACCGGGGTCTCGACCTCGACGTAGCCGTGCCCGGCGAGGGTGCGGCGGATGCTCGACACCAGCTCGTGACGCACCCGGAACACCCGGCGGGCCTCCTCGTTGACGATGAGGTCGGCGTAGCGCTGGCGGAACCGGGTGTCGACGTCGGTGAGGCCGCGCCACTTGTCGGGGAGCGGCCGGATCGCCTTGGCGAGCAGCGTGAGCCGCTCCACGCGCACCGACAGCTCACCGGTGCGCGTGGTCATCACGGTCCCCTCGGCACCGAGCCAGTCGCCCAGGTCGAGGTCGCTGATCTGCTCGAACGCCTCGTCGCCCACGACGGCCTTGGAGATGAACAGCTGGATCTCGCCGTCGCGATCGCGCAGCTGGGCGAACACGAGCTTGCCGGTGTCGCGGCGCAGCATCATCCGGCCGGCCACCGTGACGCGGTGCTCGGTCTCGGTGCCGGGCTCGAGCGTGCCCCACTCGGCGCGCACCTCGGCCAGGGTGTGGGTGCGGTCGAACCGGTACGGGTAGGGCTCGACGCCGGCCGAGCGCAGCTCGCCCACGTGCGCGAGCCGGCGAGCCTTCTCGGCGGCGAGGCCGCTCCCGCTCTCGCTCTCGCTCTCGGCATCGGGGGCGTCGGTCACCCGGGGGACGGTAGCGGGGCGCCCTGACCGGCGCGACGTCCGATCCCTAGACTCGCCCCCTGATGCGCACCGCTCTCGTCGCCGCCGCGCTCGTGGCCAGCGCCACGGTCGCCGTGGCGGCGCCGGCGGTGATCGACCGGCTCGACGGCCCGGCGACGGCCTCCACCAGCGCCGAGCGCCGCTTCCCGCCTCCCGGCGACGTCGTGGCGGTGAGCAACGTCGGCGAGCTGCAGGACGCCGTGCGCTTCGCCACGGTCGAGGCCGCCCGACGCGCCGGCGCGGCTGCTGGTGCGAGCCGCAGCGCCACCATCGGCTTCGCCCGCATCGTGCGCGGCGGCACCGTGGTGCAGGCCGCGCCGCCGGGGTGGCGGTACCCGTTCGTCGTGACGTCGATGGAGCGCGACGCGCTCATCGGGCTCGCCGGCTTCGACCTCGCGATGCAGCTCGGTGGTGACCGGGTCGCGATGGGGCAGACCACCGCCTCGCTCCGGGGGGCGCTGGCGGGTGACCGGATCGAGGCGTTCGCCGCCGACGGCTCGTCGCGCGTGCTCACCATCGCGGTCGTCGCTCCCGATTCGCAGGTGGGCGGCACCGAGCTGCTGATGGCCAACGACACGGCGTCGTGGCTCGGCCTCACCACGGACACCCGGATGGTGGTGTGGGCCATCCCCGACCGTGCGGCGCTCGATCGTGAGCTGGCGGGCCAGGGCCTCACCACACGCCGCGAGACCCGCGTGAGCCGCAGCTGGGACCCACCCCGGGCCGACAGCACGCTCTCGACCGCCGAGACCAAGGTGCTGCTCGGCGAGTTCGCGTACCAGCTCACGGGCTCCGACTCGATCAACCAGGACGGCGGGTGGCAGGCGGCGAACCTGCCCTCGGGTCGGATCCTGCTGAGCAGCGCGATCCCGATCCGGGCGCGCTGCCACAACCGCATCAACGCCGATCTGCGTGCCGCCCTCGACGAGGTGGCGGCGGCGGGCCTCGCCGGCGCGATCGACGTCGCCAACGCGAACACCTACGGCGGCTGCCACAACCCGCGGTTCAACCGCATCCTGGGCGAGCTCGGCTTCCTCTCGCGGCACGCGTGGGGGCAGGCGCTCGACACGAACACCGTGACCAACTGCCAGGGCTGCGTGCCGCGCATGGACTGCCGCGTGGTGCAGATCTTCCGCAAGCACAACTTCGCCTGGGGCGGCAACTTCCTGCGCCCTGACGGCATGCACTTCGAGTGGGTGGGCGAGCGGCGCGACCTCGTCACCACACCCGACCGCTACTGCTCGAACGTCCCGGGCTACCGGGAGTCGACCGAGCGGTTCGAGGCGCCGACGGGCGACACGCGCGCCGACCTGTTCGGTGTCGACGTGCTCGCCAGCGACGACGACCACTGACGGCTCGCTCGCTCGCCCCGTAGTGTTCAGCGCCGTGGCTCTGCGCTTCGTGATCATCGGTGGAGGACCGGCCGGCAACACCGCGGCCACGTACGCGGCGCGGCTCGGCGCCGACGTGGTGCTGATCGAGCGCGACGTGATCGGCGGTGCGGCGCACCTGTGGGACTGCATCCCGTCGAAGACCATGATCGCCACGGGCGGTGCCCTGTCACGGCAGCGGCGCAACACCGGCATGGGGCTCGAGGAGACGATCCCCGAGGTCGACGTCGAGGCGCTCACCCACCGGATCGAGTCGATCAAGTCGCACCTCCAGGAGAGCACCTCCGGATTGCTCGCCAGCCAGGGCGTTCGCCTCGTGCGCGGCACGGCTCGCTTCGTGTCGCCGCACGCCGTGGAGGTGGTCGGCCCGGAGGGCACCGAGACGATCGAGCTCGACGCCGCACTCGTGGCGACGGGGTCGCGGCCGCGCATCCCCGACTGGTGCGCCCCCGACGGCGAGCGGATCCTCACCACGCGCGACTGCTACCCGCCCCGTCAGTTCCCCGAGAGCGTCACGGTGGTCGGATCGGGTGTGACCGGCGTGGAGTTCGTGCACATGTTCTCCTCGTTCGGAGCGCAGGTGACGCTGGTGGTCAGCCGGCAGCAGGTGCTGCCGGGCAAGGATCCCGAGGTCGCCGCCGTCCTCGAGGACGACTTCCTGGCACGCGGCGTCAAGCTGCTCAAGGGCGCCCGGGCCACCGCCATCGAGCGCACCACCGACGACGAGCGGGGCGACCACGTGGTGGTGCGCTGCGACGACGGCCGGGTGGTCCACTCGTCGCACGCCGTGCTGGCGATCGGCTCGGTGCCCAACACCGGCGATCTGGGGCTG
>JALOLG010000175.1 GCA_025456105.1 Ilumatobacteraceae bacterium
TGATGGGGGCGCCCATGGCGGGCCACCTCGCCACCGCCGGGCACGACATCACCGTGTTCAACCGCACCGCCGCGAAGGCACTGGCGTGGGTCGCCCTGTACGGCAACCGCGCCGCCCCCACGCCGGCGGAGGCCGCCGCCGATGCCGAGCTGGTGATGCTGTGCGTCGGTGACGACGACGACGTGCGCTCGGTGGTGCTCGGCGACGCCGGCGTGCTCGGCGCGATGGCGGCGGGCTCGGTGCTCGTCGACCACACCACGGCCTCGGCCGATCTCGCTCGCGAGCTCGCCGCGGCGTGCGCCGACGCCGGGATCGGGTTCGTCGACGCGCCCGTGTCGGGCGGCCAGGCCGGGGCGCAGCAGGGCACCCTCACCGTGATGTGCGGCGCCGACGAGGAGGCGTACTTCGACCTCGCGGCCCCCGTGATCGCGTCGTACGCGAAGGCCTGCCGGCTGATGGGTCCGGCGGGATCGGGCCAGCTCACCAAGATGGTGAACCAGATCTGCATCGCCGGGCTCGTGCAGGGGCTCGCCGAGGGCGTGGCGTTCGCGCAGCGCGCCGGGCTCGACGTCGACGCCGTCGTCGAGGTGATCGGCCAGGGCGCTGCGCAGAGCTGGCAGATGGACCACCGGGCCCGCACGATGGCGGCCGGCGAGTTCGACTTCGGCTTCGCCGTGCAGTGGATGCGCAAGGACCTCGGGATCGTGCTCGGCGAGGCGTCACGCAACGGCGCCCGGCTGCCGGTGACCGCGCTCGTCGATCAGCTCTACTCGCAGGTCGTGGCCCGCGGCGGTGCCCGGTGGGACACGAGCAGCCTCGTCGACCTGCTGCAGCGCCCCTGACGGCGATCGTCAGGCGGGCGCGCAGGCCTGCGCGAGCGCGTCGACGATCCGGTCGACCTGCTCGTCGGTGGTCACGAGCGGTGGGCAGAAGGTGCAGGTGTCGGTGTTGATCGCGCGGGTGATCACGCCGAGCTCGAGGAGTCGGTCGCGGACCTGCACTGCGTCCTGGTCGGGGCGCAGCCCGGCGGCCCACACGGCGCCCACGCCGCGGGCGTGATCGATCAGGCCGTCGGTCGCCAGCGCGTGCAGCCCGGCGCCGAGGCGGGTGCCGACCCGCTGGGCCTCGGCCAGCAGGCCCTCCCGCTCGAAGATCGCCAGGTTCGCCAGCCCAGCGGCGCACGCCGTGGCGTGGCCGGAGTACGTGTAGCCGTGGCGCAGGAAGAAGGCGGGATCGGACTCGAGCGCATCGCGCACGGCGCGGCCGACGACGACGCCACCGAGCGGCTGGTAGCCCGACGTGACCGCCTTGGCGAAGGTGGTGAGGTCGGGCACGACGCCGTAGTGCTGCGCTGCGAACCACGTGCCGAGTCGCCCGAAGCCGGTGATCACCTCGTCGAACACGAGCAGGGCGCCGTGCTGATCGCAGAGCCGTCGCACGTCGGCCAGGTAGCCCTCGGTCGGCGGGTGGACGCCACCGGCACCTTGCACCGGCTCGGTGATCACCGCGCACACCTCGTCGCGCCGGCTCGCCATGAGCACGGCGAGGGCCTCGACGTCGTCGCTCGGCACCTGCACGACGTCGGGCATGAGGGGGCCGTAGCCGACCCGGTTGGGTTCGATGCCCTGCGCGCTCGTGCCGCCGACGTTGGTGCCGTGGTAGCCGCGCGTCCGGCTGATCACCAGGGTGCGCTCGGGTCGGCCCGCCAGCACGTGGGTGAGGCGCGCCAGCTTGATCGCGGTGTCGATGGCCTCCGAGCCGGAGCCGCAGAGGAAGATGCGGGCGTCGGGCACCGGGGTGAGCGTGGCGATCAGCTCGGCGAGCGCGTCGGCGGGTGCGTTGGTGAACGGGTCGAAGCACGAGTAGGCCGCCAAGCGACCGGCCTGGGCGTGGATGGCGTCGGCGATCTCGCTGCGGCCGTGCCCGACGGCGCAGTACCACAGGCTCGCCATCGCATCGACGTACTCGTTGCCGTCGGAGTCCCAGAGCAGCGCGCCCTGCCCCCGCTCGATGGTGACGAAGCGCTCACGCGTGGGCTTCGCGAAGGGGTGCAAGAAGGCGCCGGGCATCGGCGCGACGGTACCGCCCGGCAGTGGTGCGGCCCCAGTGGCCGTGCCAGTGTCGCGGCGTGGAGCACGAGCCCGAGCCGATCACCGGCGCGTTCGCCGAGGCCGCCCGGCGGGTGGCGGCAGGTCACGATCCGCACGAGGAGGCAGCCGGGCTCGTGGCGACGATGACCGACGAGGAGGTCCTGGGCTGCCTCGACGGCGACACCCCGTTCTGGCCCGGTCTGCTCGACATGACCACCGGCGGCTACTACCGGCACACGTGGCCGGCGGCCGCGGTCCCGCGACTCGGCGTGCCCGGGATCGAGTTCGCCGACGGCCCGCGCGGCTGCGTGGTGGGTCGGGCGACGGCGTTCCCGGTGTCGATGGCTCGGGGTGCCACCTTCGACCCGGAGCTCGAGGAGGAGGTGGGGCGAGCCATCGGCGCCGAGCTGCGCGCCTCGGGCGCCACCTTCACCGGCGCGGTGTGCCTCAACCTGCTGCGTCATCCCGCGTGGGGTCGCGCCCAGGAGACCTACGGCGAGGATCCGCACCACGTGGGCGAGATGGCGGCCGCGCTGACGATCGGCCTCCAGGAGCACGTGCTGGCCTGCATGAAGCACTTCGCCCTCAACTCGATGGAGAACGCCCGGTTCCGGGTCGACGTCACGGTCGACGAGCGGGCCCTCCACGAGGTGTACCTGCCGCACTTCCGACGCGTCGCCGAGGTCGGCGTGGCGGCCACCATGAGCGCGTACAACTCGGTCAACGGCGAGTGGTGCGGGCAGCACGCCGGGCTGCTGACGGGGGTGCTCCGCGAGGAGTGGGGCTGGGGTGGCATGGTGGTGTCGGACTTCGTGTTCGGTCTGCGAGACGCCGTCGCCTCGGTGCGCGCCGGGCTCGACGTCGAGCTGCCGTTCCGGCAGCAGCGGGCGATGCACCTGCCGGGCGCGCTCGCCGACGGTCGGCTCACCCGCGCCGAGGTCGAGGCGGCGGCGCGCCGGGTGGTCGGCACGCTGCTGCGGTTCCACCACCTGCTCGCAGAGGCGCCCGACGTGTCGGTGATCGCGTGCGACTCTCATCGGGCGCTCGCCCGTCGTGTGGCCGTCGCGTCGACGGTGCTGCTGCGCAACGAGGGTGCCCTGCTGCCCCTCGATGCGTCGCGCCTGCAGCGCGTCGCCGTGCTGGGCCGGCTCGCGGCCACGCCGAACCTCGGCGACGGCGGCTCGAGCGACGTGCACCCGCCGTCGGTGGTGACCCCGCTCGACGGGCTGCGGTCGGCGCTCCCGGGCGTGGAGGTGGTGCACGACGACCGCGACCCGTCGGTGGTGGAGGGCGCCGACGTGGTGGTCGTGGTGGTGGGGTGCACCAAGGCCGACGAGGGGGAGTACGTCGACCCGGGCGGCACGGCGCCGCTGATCGAGTCGATGTTCCCCCCGATGGACCACCCCGAGCTCGGCCTCGGCGCAGCCGCACCCACCGTGCCGGCGGCACCCGCGGCGGAGTCCTCCGACGTGAGTGCCGGGATGGCGCCGGGCGGCGACCGCGCCACGCTGCGGCTCTCGTCCGACGACGAGGGTCTGATCGCCGCAGCATGCGCACGCCACCCTGCGGTGGTGGTCGTGGTGCAGGCGGGCAGCGCAGTGGTGATGCCCTGGGTCGACGGCGCACGGGCCACCGTGCTCACGTGGTACCCGGGGATGGAGGGCGGCCACGCGCTCGCCGACGTGCTGCTCGGGCGCGAGGAGCCGGGCGGTCGGCTGCCGTTCGCCGTGCCGCACGACGAGCGCGACCTCGTGCCGTTCGACCGGGATGCCACCGCGGTGGTCTACGACGGGTTGCACGGGCAGTGGCGGCTCGACGCCGATGGCGTCGCCGCCCGGTTCCCGTTCGGGTGGGGCCTCGGCTACACGACCTGGGAGCTCGGTCCGGCGACCTGGGTCGACGGAGCGATCGAGGTGACCGTGGCCAACACCGGCGGACGTGGCGGCTCGACGGTGGTGCTCGTGTTCGGGTCGGTCCCCGACACCTCGGTCGAGCGCCCGTTGCGGCGGCTCGTGGGCTTCCGGCGGGTGCGGATGGTGGCGGGTCGGGCCGAGCGGGTACGGATCGAGCCCGACCTGCGGGCCCTCGACATCCGCGTCGACGGCTCGTGGTGGCGCGAGCCGGGCCGGTACCGGTTCGAGGTCGCCACCGACGCTGCCCTCGGCGGAGCGGTGGCCGTGGAGGTCGCGTCTGACAGGCTGGGGCCATGAGCTCGCCGCTCGTGGTGTACTCCACGGCCGATCACGACGCGCACGAGACGCCGCCGTGGCACCCCGAGCACCACTCGCGCCTCACCGCGGCCGTGGCGGGCATCACCGAGGCCGACCTCGGCGATGCCACCGAGTGGCGGGTGCCGCCCGAGGCCGACGTCGCCGACCTGGAGCGGGTGCACGATCCGGCGTACGTCGCGCGCCTGGGCGACTTCTGCGAGCGGGGCGGTGGCCAGCTCGACGCCGACACGATCGCGTCGGTGGGCTCGTACCTCGCGGCGCGCCGTGCTGCGGGCGGCGCGCTCGCCGGCATCGAGGCGCTGCGCGCCGGCGAGTGCGACGTGGCCTTCGTGGCGGCGCGCCCGCCGGGTCACCAGGCGGTCCTGGGCGGGTCCATGGGCTTATGCCTCTTCACCAACGTCGCCGTGGCGGCGGCCAAGCTGGACGATCA
>JALOLG010000176.1 GCA_025456105.1 Ilumatobacteraceae bacterium
ACCCGCACGTGGTGCAGCAGGTCGACCACCACGTGCGCACCGGTGGCCGTCGCCATCGTCACCGCCGCAGCGGGGCGGGCGGGCGTGGTCCAGGCCATGTACTCCAGGCCCACGCCGATGCCGGCGGCCGCCGCTCGCACCACGACCTCGCCCAGCGCCTCCTCGGTCGCGGCCGGGTCGGGCAGGTCCGACACCACCAGCAGCCAGCGCGCGCCCACCTCGGCGGCCGCGTCGCACAGCGCTCCGACGTCGGCCCCCGCGGGGTCGCCGATGCGGTGCACCTCGACGTCGTGGACCGCGACGCCCAGGGCAGCGACGCGCCGACGGAGCTCCACGGCGCGGTCGTGCGCCAGCGAGTGCTGCGCGGACAGCCGCAGGCCCACCGCGTCGAACCCGGCAGCGGCGGCGGCCTCGACCAGCTCGAGGGCGTCGGCGTCGAGCACCGAACCGGCGGCCAGGGCGAGCGTCGTCACGTCGTGCAGCGTACGGAGGGGAGCCGTGCCGAGAGGTCAGACTGTCGGCGTGATCGACGTGCACGCCCACGTGGTGCTCGACGGCGTGATGGGGTGCGCCGGGCACTACGGCCCCGAGCTCGGCGTCGGCCCCGAGGGCCGGCCCCGGTTCCGGGTGGGCGACTACGTGCTCGACGGGGTCGACTACCGCGACTCGCCCTTCATGGACGTCGACCGCCGGCTCGCGCTCAACGACCACCTCGGCATCTGTCGCCCAACCCGATCACCTACTTCCACCACGTCGAGGCCGACATCGCCGACGGCTTCTGCCGCTGGCACAACGACGAGCTCGCCCGCGTGGTGGCCGGCCACCCCGACCGGTTCCTCGGGTTCGCCCAGCTGCCGATGCAGGACGTCGGCCTCGCGGTCGTCGAGCTGCGACGCGCCGTCGGCGACCTCGGGCTGGTCGGGGCGTACATCGGCACCGACTTCGGGACCGATCTCGACGACCCGGCGCTCGACCAGGTCTGCGCGACCGCGGTCGAGCTCGACGTGCCGGTCTTCGTCCACACGGCACCGGGCGGCATCGACGCCCCGCACCGCGACCTGCGGCTCCGCAAGTACGACCTCGACCTGTCGCTCGGGTTCCTCTACGAGGAGACCCTCGCGATCGCGTGCCTCGTGTTCGGCGGGGTGCTCGACCGGCACCCGGGGCTCGACGTGTGCCTGTCGCACGGGGGCGGCGCGTCGGCGTTCATGGCCGGGCGGCTCCACCACCAGGGGCGCACCCGACCCTGGGCGCGCGCCAGTCCGGTCGACTTCCTGGGCGGGTTGCGGCGGCTGTGGTTCGACCAGCACGTGCACGACGACCTGGCGCTCGACCTGCTCACCGAGCGGGTGGGCCGCGACCGCCTGGTGGTGGGCACCAACCTCGCCGGCTGGGACGCCCCGACGCAGCCCGACGAGATCGAGCACCAGCCGGCCTACGACGACAACGCCCGGCGGCTGCTCCGCCTCGGCAGCCGCGCGTGAGCTACAGCTCGACCGGTTCGCCGTCGAGCGTGAGGCGGATCGCCCCGCTCGGGCAGCGACGGGCGATGCGCAGCAGCGCGTCGTCGTCGGGGCGCGGGCCGTCGGGATCGATCGTGGCGATCTCGTCGGGGTCGAACACGAAGAAGCCGGGTGCGGTGGACACGCACTTGCCGGCGCTCACGCACTCGTCGGTGTCGATGTGGACCTCGTAGGGCACGACGGGGAAACTACGCGCGTGCCCGTCGCCGTCGTGACCGGAGCCGCGCGAGGTCTCGGCGCGGCGATCGCCGACCGCCTCGCCGCGACCGGGCACGACGTCGTGCGGCTCGACCGCGAGGCGGCCGACGGGGTCAGGGTGTGCGACGTCACCGACCGAGCTGCGCTCGAGCGCGTCGCGGTCGAGATCGGCCCGGTCGACGTGCTCGTCAACAACGCGGGCGCGTGGCGCTTCGGCCCGCTCGAGGACGTCGATCCCGCCGACTTCACCGCGGTCCTCGACGTCAACGTCGTCGGCACGTTCCACTGCACGCAGGTGTTCGGCCGGGCGATGCTCGACGGGCGCGGCGGCTCGATCGTCAACATCGTGTCGATCGCCGCCGCCGCGGCGAACCCGGGCGTGGGCGCCTACTCGGCGTCGAAGGCGGGCGTGCTCGCCCTCACCCGTCAGACCGCGCTCGAGTGGGGGCCACGGGGTGTCCGGGCGAACGCCGTCGGGCCCGGGCTCGTGCCCACACCGGGCACCGGCGCCGTGTACGACGACCCGGCCGTGCGCGAGGTGCGAGCGGGTGCCGTGCCGCTGCGCCGACTCGGCACGCCCGACGACGTGGCCGGCGTGGTGGCGTTCCTCGCGTCGCCCGACGCGGCCTACGTGAACGGCCAGGTGATCTACGTCGACGGCGGGTTGAGCCAGGCGCTGATGACGCTCCTCCCGCGCCCCACCGCCCTACCCGACCCCGCTGGCTGACGCGCCGGTCAGACGGCGTTGGCGGCCCAGCCGCCGTCGACGTACACGACCTCGCCCGACAGGTACGAGGCCTTCGACGAGAGCAGGAACGCCACCACCTCGGCCACCTCGGGCGGCTCGCCCACCCGGCCGAGCGGCACGCGCCCGGTGAGCCAGCGCACCTGCTCGGGGTCGGCCAGGCGCTCGGCCGCCATCGGGGTGCGGATCGGCCCGGGCGCCACGGCGTTGGCCCGCACGCCGAGTGGCGCGCCCTCGAGCGCGGCGGCCCGCGTGAGCGCCACGATCGCACCCTTCGACGCCACGTAGTGCGCCTGGCCCGGCACGGCGATCGTGGCGTTGACCGATGCCATCGTGACGATCGCACCGCCGCCGTCGGGCGGCCGACGCCGCAGGAAGCCGCGGATCGCGAGCCAGGTCCCGGTCACGTTCACCCGGAGGTGGCGCTCCCACTCGTCGAGGGGCGTGTCGACGATCATCGAGCGCGTCCGGATGCCCGCGCACGTGACGAGGCCGTCGAGCGGGCCGACCTCGTCGAGCACGGCGTCCCAGGCGTGCTCGTCGGTGACGTCGAGCGCCACGACGTCGCCGGTGCCCTGCACGTCGGTGGGGACCACCTCCCACCCCTCGCGCCGCAGCACGTCGGCGCAGGCGGCGCCGATCCCCGACGCCGCCCCGGTCACGAGCACTCGCATCGCCCCAGCCTGCCACCGCCCCGGCGGGCGTCGCTAGGATCCTGACGACGCCCGAGGGAGGTCGCAACCGTGCCCGTCACGCAGCCCATCCTGATCACCGGTGGCCGCCTGGTCGACGGCACCGGCGCCGCACCGGTCGACGACACCGCCGTGCTCGTGCACGGCGACTCGATCGTCGCCGTCGGACCCACCGCCGAGGTCACCGCGAGCGCACCGGCCGACGCGGTCGCGATCGACGCCACGGGTCGCACGATCATGCCCGGGCTCATCGACGCCCACCTGCACGTCACCTTCGACGACGTCCAGTCGAACGACGAGCTGTTCTTCCACCGCCAGCCCGCGCTCGCCGCGCTGGTCACGGCGTTCAACCTGCCCAAGCTGCTGCGGGCCGGCGTGACCAGCTTCTTCGACCCCGACACGGTGCACGGCATCGGGCCGCAGGTGCGCGACGCCATCGAGGCCGGCGTCATCGACGGGCCCCGCATGGCCACCGGCGTGCAGGCGCTGCTCACCTCCGTCGGTGGCACGGCCGGCCGGCTCATCCCCGACGAGGGCGAGGTCGGCTACGCCGCCGTGGTGAACACGATCGACGAGATGGTCACCACCACCCGCCGCCAGATCAAGCACGGCGCCGACTGGATCAAGATCCACGCCACCGGCTCCATCCCGCGCCACGACGGCGAGCTGCAGGTGTGGACGTACGACGAGCTGCGCGCCGTGTGCGACACCGCGCACGAGCTGGGCGTGCCGGTCACCGCCCACTGCCGCAACGCGTCGTCCACCCGCGACGCCGCCCGCGCCGGGGTCGACCTGATCCTGCACGCCTCGTTCATCGACGAGGAGGCTCTCGAGGCGGTGGTGGCCTCGGGTGCGGCCATCTGCCCCACGTTCACGTTCCTCGCGAACCTCGCCGACTACGGCGACAAGGTGGGCGCCGGCGAGGGGATGACCGACATCTTCCGCGGCGAGATCAAGGCGACCGCCGAGATGATGCGGCGGGCCTACGACGCCGGGGTCCGGCTGCTGTGCGGGTCCGAGAGCGGCTTCGCGCTCACGCCCTACGGCCACTGGCACGCCCGCGAGCTCGAGGTGTTCGTGGAGGAGCTCGGCCTCAGCCCGCTCGAGGCCATCACCTGCGCCACCCGGAACAACGCGATGGCGATGCGGATGGGCGACGAGCTGGGTGTGGTGGCCGTCGGCAAGCGGGCGGACGTGCTGGTGGTCGACGGTGACCCGACGGTCGACGTGCGCATCCTGCAGGACCGCGACCGGCTGGCCGCGGTGGTGAGCCGGGGCCGGCTGGTCGACCTCGACGCGCCGTGGCCCGAGCGCCGCCGCATCCCCGGCGAGAAGGTCGGCAACTGGGCGGCCGAGATCCTCACCGCCGAGCGCGCCGGCGTGATGTCGCCGCGGACCTGAACGGTGGGGCCGGTCTGGGCGCCGTCGCCCGAGCGGGCGCGTGGCGCGCGCATCGCTGCCTTGGCCGCCCGGGCCGGGTGCGCCGACTCGCTCGAGCTGCACCGCTGGTCGGTGACGCACCCGGCCGAGCTGTGGGATCTCGTGTGTGACGACACCGGGATGGTGGGCGACCGAGGTGACGGTGCGGCCCTCGACGACGCGGGCCGGTGGTTCCCCACGACGTCGCTGTCGTACGCCGAGAACCTCCTCGCGCACGCTCCGGCTCCCGACGCCCCGGCGGTGATCGACGCCGACGAGGCGGGTGGACGCCGCACGCTCACGTGGGCCGGCCTCACGGCCGCCGTCGGCGCGGCCGCCGCCGCCCTGCGGGCCGATGGCGTGGAGCCCGGCGATCGCGTCGCCGCGTGGATGCCGAACGTGAGCGAGACCATCGTGGTGGCCCTGGCCGCGAGCGCGGTCGGTGCCGTGTTCACATCGACCTCCACCGACTTCGGCGCCGACGCGGTCGTGGAGCGGTTCGGCCAGGTGGAGCCGGTGGTGCTGGTGGCCACCGACCGGGCGCGCTACGCCGGTGTGGTGCACCCGCTGCTCGAGCGGGTCGCCGACGTCGCCGATCGACTGCCCTCGGTGCGGCGCGTCGTGGTGGTCGCGCACGATCCGCTGCAGGGCACCGGCCCTGGGCTCACCTCGTGGGACGACTGGCTCGCCCCGCACCGCGGCGCGTCGGTCGACCCGGTGCGGCTGCCGTTCGACGCGCCCGGGTTCGTCCTCTACTCCTCGGGCACCACCGGGCCACCCAAGTGCATCGTCCACCGGGCCGCCGGGGTGCTGCTCATGCACCTCAAGGAGCACCAGTACCACTGCGACGTCCGCGCCGGTGACCGCATCTGCTAC
>JALOLG010000177.1 GCA_025456105.1 Ilumatobacteraceae bacterium
AGCGGCTGCCTCGTCACCCCGGGCCTGGTGAACACCCACCACCACCTGTACCAGAACCTCACCCGGGCGTACCGGCCGATGACCGACCGCCCGCTGTTCGGCTGGCTGCAGTCGCTGTACCCGCTGTGGCGGGCGATCGACACCGAGTCGGTGCACGTGAGCGCATGGGTGGGCCTGGCCGAGCTCGCGCTGTCGGGGTGCACGACCTCGACCGATCACCTGTACCTCCACCCCCGCGGCGCGGGTGACCTCCTCACCGCCGAGATCGAGGCCGCCCGCGACCTCGGGGTGCGGTTCCACCCCACACGTGGCTCGATGTCGCTGTCGGAGAAGGACGGCGGTCTGCCCCCCGACGACGTCGTGGCCGACGACGACGAGATCCTGGCGGCCAGCGAGGAGGCCGTGCGACGTCACCACGACCCGGCGTGGGGGGCGATGACCCGGGTGGCGCTCGCACCGTGCTCGCCGTTCAGCGTCACCGAGTCGCTGATGGTGCGCTCGGCCGAGCTGGCCGAGCGGCTCGACGTGCGGCTCCACACCCACTTCGCCGAGAACGCCGAGGACGACGCGTTCAGCCTGGCCACGTTCGGCTGCCGACCGATGGAGTACCTCGAGCGCACCGGCTGGTGCACCGACCGGACGTGGGTGGCTCACTGCGTGATGCCCGACCACGACGAGGTGCACCGCCTCGGTGCCGCCGGGGTCGGTGTGGCGCACTGCCCGTCGAGCAACCTGATCCTGGCGTCGGGGATCGCCCCGGTGGTGGCGCTGCGGGCGGCGGGCGTGCCGGTGGGGTTGGGCGTCGACGGGTCGTCGTCGGCCGATTCGGCGTCGCTGTGGATGGAGGCGCGCCAGGCGATGCTGCTCGCGAAGCTCCGCGACGGCGCCGCGGCCGGGTCGGGCCGGTTCGCGCTCGAGCTCGCGACCCTCGGGGGCGCGGCCTGCCTCGGCCGTGCGGGCGAGCTGGGCGTGCTGGCACCCGGAGCGGTGGGCGACCTGGCCGTGTGGGCGTTCGACGGGCCGCGGGCGGCTGGCGCGCTCAGCGACCCTATCGAGGCGTGGGTGCGGTGCGGGCCGATGACGGCCCGCGACACCGTGGTGCACGGCCGGCCCGTCGTGCGCGACGGGCGCCTCGTGTCGCCCCGGGTCGACGAGCTGCTCACCGCGCACCGGCGGCTGGCCGCTCAGGTGCAGCGCCTCGGCGACCGATGAACCGGTGACCGATGCCACCGGGCGGGCAGGTGCCGACCGACCTGCACCGGCCGCGATCACCCGCCAGACTTGACCCCGAGATGCCCCCGATCTCACGCTGCCTCCTCGCGCTCGGCGCCGTCGTCGCACTCGCGGCGTGCGCCCCGACGGCCGAGTCGTCGACGATCACGGTCGACCTGCGCTACCCCGGGGGGCAGGCACCCGACGACGAGCGCGATCCCGGGGTGGCGTCGTCGGTGTCCTCGGTGGCCATGGTGGGCGACTCGATCACGTTCATGTCGGCCGACCCCCTCCGCTCGGCGTTCGAGGAGCTCGGCCTCGACGTGCTCGCCATCGACGCCCAGGTGGGGCGGCGGCTCACGAGCGGCACCCGCGAGCTGTACCCGGGGGCCGACGTGGTGCGGGTGATGGCGGCCACCGACCGGCCCGATCTGTGGGTGGTGGCGCTCGGCACGAACGACATCGCGAAGTACGACGCCGAGGGCTACGAGGACGAGATCGAGGCGCTGCTCGACGAGGTGCCCGATGACGCTCCGCTCGTGTGGGTCGACACGTGGCACCGCGACGAGCTCGACTCGACGGTGGAGTACAACACCGTGCTGCGCGACGTGCTCGACGACCGCGACGACACCGTGGTGGTCGACTGGTTCGCCCACGGCGACGATCCGGGTGTGATCACCGGCGACGGCGTGCACCCGACACCCATGGGCACCGAGCGCTTCGCCCTCGTGGTGGCCGGCGGCGTCGACCGCCTCCTCGCGACGCTCTGACGCCTGGCCCGTCAGCTCGCCCAGCGCGACTGGCCGAAGCGGTAGCCCACGGAGCGCACCGTCTGGATCAGGCCGGCGTGCTCCTCGCCGAGCTTGGCCCGCAGGCGCCGGACGTGGACGTCGACGGTGCGCGCGCCGCCGTAGTACTCGTACCCCCACACCCGCGAGAGCAGCATCTCGCGGGTGAACACCTTGCCCGGGTTCTGGGCGAGGAACTTGAGCAGCTCGTACTCCATGTAGGTGAGGTCGAGCGGGCGGCCGTCGATCGAGGCTTGGTAGGTCTCGAGGTTGAGTGCCAGCTCGGCGTACTCCACGAGGTTCGGAGGTGTCGCTCCGCCGACGTGCCAGAGCACGTGCCGCACGCGCGCCTCGAGCTCGGCCGGGTGGAACGGGCTCAGGCAGAAGTCGTCGAACAGGTCGTCGCGCGACGCGAGGTCGGCGAGCTGGGCGCCGGTGACGAGGACGAGCACCGGCACCGGGGTCTCGCGGCGGCGCAGGCTGCGGCAGAACGACCAGGCCGTGTCGGGGTCGGCGGTGGCATCGACGATCGCTCCCGCCCATCCCGTGGCCGGCTCGTGCTCGGCAGCCTCGTCGACCGACGCGGCGCCCTTCCACCGGTGACCACCGAGGTCGAGTGTGCGCGCCACCTCGGGCGCGACCGAGTCGGCGAGCACCACGAGCATGCCGCCCGCGTCGTTGGTCACAGCGACCTCAGGTAGCGCTCGAGCTCGAAGGCGCTCACGTGCGTCTTGTAGGCCTGCCACTCCTCGCGCTTGTTGCGCAGGAACCACTCGAAGATGTGCTCGCCGAGCGTGTCGAACACGAGCTCCGATGCCGCCATCGCCCGGAGCGCATCGGCCAGCGACTGCGGGATCTGGGTGATGCCCAGCTTGGCGAGCGCAGCGTCGTCCATCTCGAACAGGTTGGCGTCGGCCTCGGGCGGCAGCTCGTAGCCCTCCGTGACGCCGCGCAGACCGGCGGCGAGCATGAGGCTGAACGCGAGGTACGGGTTGCACGCCGGGTCGGGCGAGCGGTACTCGATGCGGGTGGCGAGCGGGTTGGCGCGCTTGGGCACGGGCACGCGGATGAGGCCGCTGCGGTTGTTGCGCGCCCAGCTCACGTGGATGGGGGCCTCGAACCCCGGAACGAGGCGCTTGTAGCTGTTGACGGTCTGGTTGGTGATGGCCGTGATCTCGGCGGCGTGCCGCAGCAGTCCGGCGATGAACGACTTCGCGACGTCGCTCAGGTTGTACGGGTCGGCCTCGTCGTAGAACGCGTTCTCGTCACCGCGGAACAGCGACAGGTGCGTGTGCATGCCCGAGCCCTGCACGCCCTCGAGCGGCTTGGGCATGAACGTGGCGTGCAGGCCCTGGCTGGCTGCCACCTCGCGGACCACGAGCCGGAACGTCATCACGCTGTCGGCCATCGTGAGCGCGTCGGTGTGGCGCAGGTCGATCTCCTGCTGGCTCGGCGCGTCCTCGTGGAACGAGTACTCCACCGGGATGCCGAGCTGCTCGAGCTTGCGGATCGTCTGCTTGCGCAGGTTGCCCGCCGCGTCGTTGGTGGTGAGATCGAAGTAGCTGCCGTCGTCGAGCGGGCGGGGCGGCTCACCGGGCCGCGGCTGCTCGAAGTAGAAGAACTCGATGTCGGGCGCCACGTAGAACGTGAACCCGAGGTCGTGGGCGCGCTGCACGTTGCGCCGCAGCACCTGGCGCGGGTCGCCTGCGAACGGGGTGCCGTCGAGCTGGTGGATGTCGCAGAACACGCGGGCCTCGGTGGCGCCGGGCTCGCTCCACGGGATGAGCTCGAACGTGTCGGGGTCGGGGATCGCCAGCACGTCGGCCTCCTGCACCCGCGAGAAGCCGTCGATCGACGACCCGTCGAAGGTCATGCCGTCGTTGAGCGCGTTCTCGAGCTCGGCGGGGCTGATCGCGAAGCTCTTCAGGTTGCCGAGCACGTCGGTGAACCAGAGGCGCACGAGGCGCACGCCCCGCTCCTCCACCGTGCGGAGCACGTAGTCGCGCTGCTGGTCGAGCATCTTGCCCACCTCGTCATTCTCGTCGGTCGGGGGCGGGCGTCACACCCCCGAGCGCGCAACGGGGGATCCGGCCGGGCCGGACCCCCCGTCGCACGTCGTGCGTTCGGTCGACGGCTGGCGTCAGCCGGCGTCGGTGCAGACGGTGTCGACGATGAGCCGGGTCACCGTGTACGGGTCGCAGTTGGCGTTCGGGCGGCGGTCCTCCGCGTAGCCCCGGCCGTCCTTGGCGACCTGCCACGGGATGCGGATCGACGCACCGCGGTGCGACACGCCGTACGAGAACTTGTTCCACGGCGCGGTCTCGTGGTGGCCGGTGAGGCGGTCCTGGATGCCGGCGCCGTAGTTGGTGACGTGCAGCTCCCACTTCTTGCCGATGGCCTTGCACGCCGCCTCGACGGCGGCGTAGTTGTTGCGCATGTCGGCGGTGGAGAAGTTGGTGTGGCAGCCCGCGCCGTTCCAGTCGCCCTTCACGGGCTTCGCGTCGAAGCTGATGATGACGTCGTAGTCCTCGGCGATGCGGTGCAGCAGCCAGCGGGCCACGTTGAGCTCGTCGCTCACCTCGAGCGGGCCGAGCGGGCCGATCTGGAACTCCCACTGGCCGGGCATGACCTCGGCGTTGGTGCCAGAGATGGCGAGACCGGCGTCGAGGCAGGCCTGGGTGTGCTCCTCGACGATGTCGCGGCCGACGATCTTGCCGGTGCCGACACCGCAGTAGTA
>JALOLG010000178.1 GCA_025456105.1 Ilumatobacteraceae bacterium
GGCTGGCGAGCGCACCGTCGAGACCGGCGGCGCGGACCGCGGCCTCGAGCATGTCGTAGTCCCAGCCCCGCCGGTCGAAGCCGTTGCCGCTGGCGTCGACGACGGACCAGATGGTGCTCCCACTCGAGGTGGACGGCGTGGACGTCGCGCCCGCCGTCGAGGCGGTGGCGAGCAGTGCGGTGGCGCCGACGGCCAGGCCGGCAACGAGGGTGCGGATTCGCATCGGGGGTTCCTCCATGTGGTCGGGGTGACGACATGGATTCGCCGCCGGCACGGTGATCGGATGCACCGATCCCGGGAATCTCGCCGCGAGGGACTGGCCCTGGTGGTCGAGACCGGCGTCGATCCGGTGACCTTCCGCTTTTCAGGCGGACGCTCTGCCGACTGAGCTACTCGACCGTGTGCGGGAGCAGCAGGGCTGCACCCGAGCGGTCCCGACGGGACTCGAACCCGCGACCTCCGGCTTGACAGGCCGGCGTGAACTCCAACTTCACCACGGGACCAGGTGGTCTATGTGCACCCCCAACGGGATTCGAACCCGTGCCGTCACCTTGAAAGGGTGATGTCCTAGGCCGCTAGACGATGGGGGCCGGAGCCTCGTCTCGTTGGAGAGCGACAGGAGACTAGCAGTGAGGTCCTCCGATCCCCACCTCCGTCGTCGTCGACCACGACGCAGGGGGAGGGGCTACGGTCGCCGGCCGTGCTCGTCCGCCGCGCCCCTCGATCCGCCGGGACGGTCGCGGCCGGGGTCGCCACGGCGGCCACCGTCGGGTACCTGCTCGGGACGTTCCCCACCGCCGACCTCGTGGCGCACCGCGTCTCGGGCGGCACCGTCGACGTGCGCACCGTCGGCACGGGCAACCCCGGCGCCGCCAACACCGCCGCGCACCTCGGTGCGGCGGCGGGCGTGGCGGTGTTCCTGGGGGACGCGGGCAAGGGGGTCGCCGCCGCGGCGATCGGGGCGGTGGTCGCCGGCCCGGTGGGCGCCCACGTGGGGTCGACCGCGGCCGTGATCGGGCACTGCTACCCGGTCTGGAACGGCTTCCGGGGCGGCAAGGGCGTGGCCACGAGCGTCGGCCAGTGCTTCGCCACGCTGCCGGCGTACTTCCCGATCGACGCCGCCGTGGCGCTCGCCACCGCCTCGTCGCGGCGCTGGCGGCAGCGGGCCTTCGCCGCCACGATGGTGTCGTCCGCGTGCTGGGTGCTCGGGGCCGTGGTGTGGTGGCGACGTCGGTGGCCGAACCTGTGGGGCCCGCGGCCGACGGTGGCGCTGCCCATCGCCGCCGCGGTCTCGAGCGGCGTGATGGCGCAGCGGTTCCTCGCGGCGCGCCGGTCGGCGTGACCCGTCACGTCTGGGCGCGCACGGTCCACTCGAGCAGCCACGACAGCCACCCGTAGAGCTGGTACTCGGGTGATGCCTCGAGTGCCTCGACCACCTCGGGCTGCTCGGGATCGTCACCGACGCCGTGCTCGCCGACCCCGAGCATGGTGCCGAGCACCAGCCGCACGGCGTTGATCGACTGCATGAGCGCCAGCGCCTGCTCGTCGGTGAGCGGCTCGGCGCTGCGCAGCGCCCCCTCCACCGAGTCGATGGCGGCCAGTCGGCTCGTGACGAGCTCGTCGCGCATCAGCCGCTGGTACTCGGCCTCGGCCTCGGGATCGTCGGGGTGGACGACCGGGAACAGCCGGCGCAGCAGCGCCGTCTCGTCGGCCTGCTCGGGATCGGCACCCTCGGTGAGCCCCTCGGTGAGGAGGGCGCGGAGCTCGCCGAGCAGGCGCACCACGAGGGCGCGCTCCTCGGCGCCGACGGCCACCACGATGCCGTGCTTCGTCCGCCGGACCGGGGCGCGGAACCGGCTCACGGCCGAGCACCTGCGCTACTCGTCATGGCTCATGGTGGCCCACAGGCCGTGCTCGTGGAGGCGGAACACGTGCATCTCGGCCTGCTCGCGGCTGCCGTTGGCCACCACCGCCCGGCCCTTGTGGTGCACGTCGAGCATCAGCTGGGTGGCCTTCTCGAGCGAGTACCCGAACAGCTTCTGCAGCACGAACGTGACGTAGCTCATGAGGTTGATCGGGTCGTTCCACACGATCACCACCCACGGGCGGTCGACGTCGACCACCTCGTCGAGGCCCGGGTCGGCGACCTCGGCCGGGGTGAGCGTGGTGGGCACGACGACATTCTGCCGTGCCCGTGCGCGTTGGCCGTCTGCTCGGGCCACTCGTACGATGGGCGTGATGTCCGTCGGCAGCCGCCCCCTCGTGCCGTCGCGGCTGGCCCCCGGCGGGGTGGCGCACGGCACGCGGCGTGCACCCCGCTCCACCGTCGGTGCCTACGTGGCGCTCACCAAGCCGCGGATCATCGAGCTGCTGCTGGTGACCACGGTGCCCACGATGGTCCTGGCGGAGCAGGGATGGCCGTCCACCTGGCTCGTCATCGTGACGCTCATCGGCGGCACCCTCGCGGCCGGCGGCGCGAACGCGATCAACATGTACGTCGACCGCGACATCGACGCGGTCATGGAGCGCACCCGCAACCGCCCGCTCGTCACCGGTGCGGTGCAGCCCCGACACGCGCTGGTGTTCGCCGTCGGGCTCGAGGTGGCGGCCTTCGCCGTGCTGTGGGCGGGCGCCAACCTGCTCGCCGCGGTGCTGGCGCTCTCGGCGGCCGCGTTCTACGTCGGCGTCTACACGATCTGGCTCAAGCGCACGAGCACCCAGAACATCGTGATCGGCGGCGCCGCCGGCGCCGTGCCCGTGCTGGTGGGCTGGGCGGCGGTCACCGGATCGCTCGACTGGGCGCCGGTGGTGCTGTTCGTGGCGATGTTCCTGTGGACGCCGCCCCACTTCTGGGCGCTCGCCATCCGCTACGCCGACGACTACCGGGCCGCCGAGGTGCCGATGCTGCCGGCGGTCGTGCCCCTCGCCGAGGCCACCCGCCAGATGATCGGGTACACCGTGGCGCTGGTGGTGAGCACCCTGGTGCTCGTGCCGGTGGCCGAGCTCGGCTGGATCTACACGGTGTCGGCCGTCGTGCTCGGTGTGCTGTTCCTCGCGGCCACGGTGGTGCTCGCCCGCCGCCCGAGCGCCGAGCTGAGCATGCGGGTGTTCGCCTTCTCGATCAGCTACATCACGCTGCTGTTCGCCGCGATCACCGTCGACGTGCTGGTCCGCTTCGGGCCGTGACCACGACGGCACCCCGTCTGTGGATTTCCGACCGCGGACGGCCCGACCAGTAGTGTGCGGGCCGAGTTGTCGACGGACGGCCGTCGACCGACGCGTGCCCCGACAAGCGAGACCGCCTGCATGACCACCATCGACTCCAGCCCCGACGCGTTGGCCGCCGTGCGCGACGACGCCGACTCGGGCTCGATCCTCTCCTCGGTGGCCGCCTGGCTCATCACCAGCGACCACAAGCGCATCGGCCGGCTGTTCGTGGGCGGCGCCCTCCTCGGGCTGCTCGCCACACTCGTCGTCAACGTGCTGCTCGGCATCGAGCGCATCGCCGGTGACGAGACGCTCCTCGATGCCGGGGCGCTCCCGCAGCTGTTCCAGAGCCAGCGCGTCGGCCTCGTGTTCGGCTCGCTCGTGCCGTTCGGGCTCGGACTCGCGATCGCGGCGGTGCCGCTGCAGGTGGGAGCCCGCTCGCTGGCGTTCCCGAGGGCCGCCCTCGCCGGGTTCTACGGCTGGCTCGCCGGCCTGGCGCTCGTGATCGTCGCACTGGCCAGCAACGGCGGCATCGGCGGCGGCGACCCCGACATGGTCGACCTGTTCCTCGCCGGTCACGCGCTCCTCGCCGCCGGCCTGCTGCTCGCGGCCGGCTCGGTGGCCACCACGGTGCTGTCCACCCGGGCGCCCGGCATGAACCTGCGCCGCATCCCGATGTTCGCCTGGGCTGCGTTCGTCGGCTCGATCGGCATGGTGCTGCTGCTGCCCGTGCTGGTGGGGACGATCATCTACCTCTTCGTCGCCCACACCTACGGCGTCGACACGTTCGGCGGCGCCCCCGGCATCGGGCTCTGGATCGGGTGGGTCTTCAGCCAGCCGGCCACGTTCGTGTTCGCCCTGCCCGCCATCGGCGTGTTCTCCGAGATGTCGCCCGTCACGTTCCGGCGCCGCCAGCGGGTGCGCGACGGCGTGCTCACCGGGCTCGCGCTGGTGTCGCTCGCCGCCCTCTCCGCGATCACCCAGCAGGACGTCCACAACCTGCCGTGGTCCGGGTCGGGGCTCGACCTCGACGACCTCGACACCAAGGTCGAGGACCTCTTGCCGTTCGCGTTCTTCAACCTGCTGCCGCTCCTCGGCGCCACGATCGTGCTGCTGCTCGGCTTCGCCAACGCCTCGCGCCGGAACATCAAGCTGTCCTCGCCGTTCGTGTTCGCCTTCTTCGGTCTCGGGATGATCCTCGTCGGCATGGTGGGCAACGTGCTCCACGCCATCGACGACCTCGGTCTGCAGGGCACGGTGTTCGAGGAGGCGGCGCTCGTCTACGTGGTCTACGGCGCCGCACTGGCCGCCATGGGCGGCGTGGTGTTCTGGGCGCCGAAGCTGTGGGGCCGCCGGATCCCCGAGAAGAAGGTGCTGCCCCTGGCGCTGCTCGGCGTGCTCGCCGTGGTGCTCGCGGCCTTCCCGTACTACATCGCCGGCTTCGCCGATCAACCCGCGGCGAGCCCCACCTACGACTACTCCGGCCCGGCCGAGCTCTGGAACGTCCTGTCGCTCGTGGGCCACGGCCTCTCGTGGTGCTCGCCTTCGTGGGCCTGGCGATCGCCTCGCTGCGTGGCGGCGCCGACCCGGAGGTGGGCGACGACCCGTGGGGCGCGCACACGATCGAGTGGTCCACCACGTCGCCGGCGCCGGGCAACAACTTCCGCGAGGTGCCCACCGTCCGGTCGCCCGAACCCATGCTCGACCTGCAGGAAGCGTCCCAGGAGCGCCCGTCATGACCCTCGCCCTCCCGGCCGCCCCGGCACCGCACCCCCGGCGCCAGCTCGTCGCCGGCACCGCGTTCGGCATCGCCGCCGGCTCGATGCTCATCGGCGGCATGCTCGCCGTGTGGCTCGTGCTGCGCTCACGCACCGTCGACGCCGGCGAGCGCTTCCCGGAGGACTTCATCATCCCCGAGGTGCCGAGCAACGTCATGCTCGTCACGATCCTCACGCTCTGCGTGTTCGCCCAGTGGACCGTCCACGCCGCGAAGGAGCGCGACCGGGTCCACATCGGCATCTCGCTCGGCCTGGTGGCGCTGCTCGCGATCGCGTTCGTGAACGCCCAGGCGTTCGTGTACGTCGAGATGGCGATGCCGGTGGCCGAGGGCCAGTACGCGTCGCTGTTCTACGCGATCACGGGCGTGATGGTCGCGCTGGTGGTGATCGGCATCTTCTTCACCGCCATCACGGCGTTCCGCCTCCTCGGCGGCCGCCTCGACGAGCGCGAGCTCACCATCGCCCACGCCATGTACTGGTACTTCTGCGCCGCGGCCTTCAGCGCCGTCTGGTTCGTCGTCTACGTCACCAAGTGAGTCGCCACCGATGTTCACCAACGGTTCCAAGCTCCTGATCGGCGCCACCGTCGCAGCGGTGGTGGCTGCCGTCATGTACGGCGTCACCCAGGACGGCGCGCTCGGCACGATCGGGCTGGTCTCGGCCGCGATCGTGCTGGCGTTCCTCGCCGGGGTCACCATCGCGATCCGTGACGGCAACGTGCCGCCCGGCGACGAGATGGCGCTCGCCACGTGCGCGGCTGCCCAGCGCGCGCCGGGGGCGAGCATCTGGCCGCTGGCCGGTGCACTCGGGGCCGCGCTCGTCGTCGTGGGCCTGGTCGTCCACGAGGCCCTCGTGATGGTGGGCGTCGCCGTCATCATCGCCGCGGTCGCCGAGTGGGCGGTGCAGTCGTGGAGCGAGCGGGCCACGGCCGACGAGCACGTCAACGACGAGATCCGCGAGCGGATGGCGAGCCCGCTCGAGCTGCCGGTGCTCGCTGCCGTGGGACTCGGGCTGCTGATCTTCGCCTTCAGCCGCGTGATGCTGACCCTCACCAAGTCGGGAACGGTCGTGGTCTTCTCCGTGGTCGCGGCGCTCGTCCTCGCGGTCGCCGGCATCATCGCCAGCCGCAAGCAGCTCTCGTCGGGCACCGTGGCCGGTGTGTGCTCGATCGCCGTGGTGGCGGTGCTCGCGAGCGGCCTGGTGGCCGGGGTGCAGGGCCCGCGCGAGATCGAGGAGCACGAGACCACCGGTGACCTGGCCGCGAGCGGCCGGTGCGGGGTGGAGGAGACCGAGGCCGACGAGAAGGCGTCGCAGACCGTGTCGGCGAAGTCGAACGTGTCGGCCACGGTGATCCTGCGCGAGGACGGCACCCTCGTGGCCGTCCAGCCGGGCATCTCGGGGGAGTCGACGTCGCTCACCCTGCCGCGGTCGAACCCCAACAACATCCTGTTCCGCAACGAGACGCCCGAGGAGCGCCGGCTCGTGGTCGACGCCGGGCCGATCGCCGACACCGAGGAGACCCGCGTGCTCTGCACCGCGCTGGTGGAGGAGGGCGGCGTGCAGCTGCTCACCGTGGTCTTCGACAAGCCGAGCTTCGCCGTGGAGGAGCCGATGCAGCTCACCGTGCCCGGCGTGGAGACCGCGGTGATGCCGGTGGTGGTGCCGTGAGCCGCCGCACGGTGCGACCCATGGCACGCGATCACGAGGGCGCAAGGATGCATGGTCCGGACCTACCCACTACCGTTCCGAACGTGACGTCTCCCGCCCGCCGCCGCCTCACGGCGGCTGCGCTCGCGGCCGGTGGGCTGCTCCTCGCGGGGTGCGCCAGCGACGCGCCGCAGGACACCTGGCAGCCCGAGGGCCCCAACGCGCAGAAGATCCACAACCTGCAGTGGCCCGTCTTCGCGATCGCCGGGGTGGTCGGCATCGCCGTGTTCGTCACGGTGGCGATCGTCATCATCCGGTTCCGCGACCGCGGCCAGCCGATCCCCGAGCAGACCCACGGCAACCCGGCGCTCGAGATCGGCCTCACGATCCTGCCGGCCATCATCCTCGCCGGCATCGCGGTGCCCACCGTGGCCACGGTGTTCGCGCTCGCCGAGACCGACGACACCGAGTGCACCATCAACGTCACCGGCCAGCAGTGGTGGTGGGAGTACGACTACCCGGTCGCCGAGGACGGCACCATCTGCGGCGGCTACACCCCGTCGAACGGTGAGGCGGCCAGCCCGATCATCACCAGCGGGCAGCTCGTGATCCCCACCGGCACCAAGGTGCTGCTGCGCGGCACCAGCCGCGACGTGATCCACAGCTACTGGATCCCGGCGCTCAACGGCAAGCGCGACATGGTGCCCGGCCGCGTGCACTACCTGCGGCTCGAGGCCGACCAGCCCGGCATCTACGCGGGTCAGTGCACCGAGTTCTGCGGCCTGTCGCACGCCAACATGCGCATGGAGGCCGTGGCGCTCGATGAGGCCGACTTCCAGGCGTGGCTCGACAACGAGCTCGAGGCGTACACCCCGCCCGAGGAGGGCACGCTCGCCGCCGAGGGCGAAGCGGTCTACATCCAGCAGTGCGCCCGCTGCCACCAGGTGAACGGCCTCACCGACCCGGCGTCCGGCGAGCTCGTCGTGTCGGCCCCCGATCAGTACGTCTGGTCGGGCGCGGCCCCCAACCTCACCAACCTCATGACGCGCAACACCTTCGCCGGCGCCACCTGGGACCTGCTCACCGAGTCGTGCCGCGACGACGTGTGGAACGCGTCCCCCGAGGAGTTCGGCGCGAAGTACCTCGAGGGTGTCACGGAGGAGTGCCTGAACCAGGTCGACCTGCGCGAGTGGCTGCGCAACGCGCCGGCCAAGAAGCCGATGTACGCCGAGCCCGAGCAGCTCACCGAGACCGACGGCAAGTACCGCGGGATGCCGTACCTCGCCCTGTCGGAGGAGCAGATCGACCAGCTCGTCGCCTACCTGCTCGAGCGGAAGTGACCGACCGATGACCCACGCCGATCCGGACGTCAGAGGAGCCGACTGATGGCCATCATCGAACGACCCACCCCGGCCGTCGCCGTTCCCGGCGCGCCGGCGGTGGCCACCCCCGACTCCACGCTCGGCGTGTTCCGTCGGCCGGTCGAGAGCACGGGCTGGCGCTCGTGGCTGTTCACGGTCGACCACAAGAAGCTCGGGATCATGTACGGCGTCGTCGCGATGGCGTTCTTCGTCGTCGGCGGTCTCGAGGCCGGCCTCATCCGGGCCCAGCTGGCCGGCCCCGACGGCACGATCCTGTCGGCCGACAAGTACAACCAGATGTTCACGATGCACGCCACCACGATGGTGTTCCTCTTCGTGATGCCGATGGCGGCTGCGTTCGCGAACTACCTGGT
>JALOLG010000179.1 GCA_025456105.1 Ilumatobacteraceae bacterium
CGGGCACGGTGCTTCCTTCGTGTCGCGGACGGATGGGTGCGGGGCTTGCTCCCCGGGGCCGGAATGTAGTGGTGGCCACGAGGGGCCATCCAACGGGGGCGGCCGTGCGCCCTGCTCAGAGGGGCGTGTTGCCGATCTTGCGGGGCACCAGCTGCTCGCGCTTGGACTCGAGGGTGGCGAGCGCAGCCGCGATCTCGGCTCGGGTGTCGGCCGGGTCGATCACCGCGTCGACGAGCCCGCGCTCGGCGGCGACGTAGGGGTTGAGGAGCCGCTCGGTGTAGTCCGCCTCGAACGCGGCCCGCTCCTCGGGCGTGGCGCGGCGCTGGAGGATCGCCGCCGCCTGGCCGGCACCCATCACGGCGAGCTCGGCCCACGGCCAGGCGAGGCACACGTCGTTGCCCATCGTCTTGGAGTCCATGACGATGTAGGCGCCGCCGTAGCTCTTGCGCAGGATGACGCAGATCCGCGGCACGGTGGCCCGGGCGTACGCGAAGACGAGCTGGGCGCCGTGGCGGATCATGCCGCGCCACTCGAGGTCCTTGCCCGGGTAGAAGCCAGGGGTGTCGACGAGCGTGACGATTGGCAGGTTGAATGCGTCGCAGAGGGCGACGAACCGGGCCGCCTTCTGCGAGGCCGGGATGTCGAGCGTGCCGGCGAGTGCCATCGGCTGGTTGGCCACGATGCCCACGGGCCGGCCGTCGATCGTCGCGAACGCCGTCACGACGTTGGCGGCCCAGCGGGCCTTCACCTCGAGCAGCGAGCCCTCGTCGACGATCGCTCCGGCGACCGCGCGCACGTCGTAGCTGCCGGTGGAGGTGGCGGGGATCAGCTCGCCGGCTTCGGGGCACGGCCGGTCGGGCGGGTCGTCGCACGGCCAGCGCTCGGGCTCGTGGTCGACGTGGTCGGGCAGGTAGGCGAGGAGCTGCTCGACCATCGCGAGCGCCCCGTCGCGGTCGCCGGTGACGAGCGCCGGCACGCCGGCGTGACGGGCGAGGTTGGCGGCGCTGCCCAGCTCGTCGATCTCGATCGACACGCCGGTGAACTCCTCCACCATCACGGGCCCGTTGACGAACGCGTAGCTCCGCTCGGTCATCACGACGAGGTCCATGACGCCGAGCAGCAGCGCTGGGCCCGACACCGCCGGCCCGTCGACGACGGCCAGCATCGGCACGACACCCGAGCACCGGCACAGCGCCGCCGCCACCTGTCCCCAGGCGTGCAGCGCCGGGACGCCCTCCCGGATGTCGGACCCCGTGCTCGACCACTCGACGACGAGTGGCAGCCCTTCGCGTCGTGCCGTGTCGGCGGCGAGCACGATCACGCACGACGACGCAGAGGACAGCGGTTGCGCGTCGTCGTCGAAGGTCACGTGGACGACTCGGCGGTCGCCGAGGTCGGTGACCGCGGCGTGGACGGGGCCGGCCGAGCGAGCGGCGAGGTCGATCGGCGTCGGCATCGGTCGAACGATAGGCGCGCCGCTCAGGCCGACCGGTGGGCGGGCAGCGCCGCGGGCGCCAGGTGGACGCCCGGCTGGTCGGTGGCGCCCATCTCGATCACGTGACGGAGCGTCGACTCGACGGCGTGCACGGCGGCGGTGGGCGCAGGGCGCCGGCGGCGCACCCAGGCGACGACACGGCGTGGCAGCTCGGGCAGGCTCAGGCAGCGGTAGTCGGCGTCGCTGCGACGGGGCACGGCCGTCGCCGGCACGATCGCCACGCCGTAGCCGTCGAACGCGAGCGAGGCGAGCAGGCGCACCCCGTCGATCTCGGCCTGCGCCCGCAGCGTGACGCCGGCCGCAGCGGCCGCCCGGTCGAGCACTCGCCGGAGCGCCGCGCCCGGGGGCGGCAGCAGCAGCGGGACGTCGCGGAGGGCGGTGAGGTCGATCGATGCGGCCTCGGACAGGGGATGCGACCGGTGGGCGACCACCACGAGGTCCTCGGCGAAGAGGGGGTCGATCTGCAGCTCGGGGTCGTCGACGGGCAGGTGCACGACCGCGGCGCTGAGCCGACCGGCGATCACGTTGGGCACGAGCGAGGAGGTGCTGCCCTCGGTGGCGACGATGTGGACCCGCGGGTGCTCCTCGTCGATCGCGGACAGCAGCCTCGGCATGAGCCACCGGGCGGTGGTGCCGATGACCCCGATCCGGACGTCGCCGGCCACCTCGGCGTCGATCGAGGCCATGTCGGCGGTGATGTCGTCGAGCTCGTGCAGCACGCGACGGGCCCGTTCGACCACCCGGGCGCCGGGCTCGGTGACCGAGCCGGTGGTGCGGTCCACGAGCACCACGCCGAGCTCGCGCTCGAGCTTCGCGATGTGACCCGAGACGTTCGACTGCACCGTGTAGAGCGCGCGCGCCGCCGCCGAGAACGAGCCGTGGTCGGCGATCGCGACGAGGGCGGCGAGCTGGCGGACGTCCATCGGTGGTGACGATAGTCACTATCGGGCGTTTCTCGTTGACAGATCACGGAATCACGTGCATACTTTCACAAGCAAATACGAAGCAGTCACACCCCCCATGTGACCGCTCGAGGGACTCCATCAGACTGGCCCCCACCGGTCCGGAGATCCCAGGTTGAGAGGCCCCGATCCCCCAATCGGGGCCTTTCCCGTTCTCCCGGGCCTGCCGTAGTGTGCGCCACCGTGGCTGGCGCAGCGTTCTTCGACCTCGACCGGACGCTCCTGGCCGGCGCCAGCGGCCCCGTGCTGTCCGAGGCGATGCGCACGGCCGGTCTGGTGAGCCGGTCGATCCCCGGCGAGCGACTCCTCTACAAGGTGTTCGACACCGTGGGCGAGACCCTGCCCGCCATGGTCGCGGCCCGGCAGGCGGCGACACTCGCCAAGGGGGTCTCGCGCTCGGCGGTCCAGCAGGCCGCCGCGGGCGCGGCCGACCGGCTCGTGGCCCTGGTCCAGCCGTTCGCCAACCAGGTGTTCGCGTCGCACCGCGAGGCGGGCCGTCCGATCGTGCTCGCCACCACCACGCCGTTCGACCTGATCGAGCCGTTCGCCCGGCACCTGGGGCTCGACGACGTGATCGCCACCCGCTACGGCGTCGCTGCCGACGGCACGTACGACGGCACGCTCGACGGGCCGTTCGTCTGGTCGGCCGGCAAGCTGAAGGCCGTCACCGACTGGGCCGATGCACACGGCATCTCGCTCGCCGAGAGCTGGGCGTACAGCGACAGCGTCTACGACACGCCGCTGCTGTCGGCCGTGGGGAACCCGGTGGTCGTGAACCCCGATCCGCGCATGGTGCTGATGGCGGCGGCCCGGCGCTGGCCGACGCTCAACCTCGACGTGCCCTCCGGGGTGATGAAGGTCCCGGTGGTGGGCCTCGAGCTGCAGCAGCTGCTCATGCAGTTCTCCCGGCCGGCCTTCTACCCGTACGCGCGGTTCGACATCGCCGGGGTGGAGCGCATCCCGAAGGACGGCGCGGCGATCCTCGTCGGCAACCACCGCTCGTACTTCGACGTGGCGGCGATGTCCGTGCTCGTCGCTCGGAGCGGTCGCCCCGTGCGGTTCCTCGGCAAGAAGGAGGTGTTCGACGCGCCGGTCGTCGGGCAGCTCGCGGCGGCGATGGGCGGCATCCGGGTCGATCGTGGCACCGGCTCCGACGAGCCGCTGCAGGCGGCTGCCGAGGCGCTCGAGGCCGGCGAGATGGTGGCGATGATGCCCCAGGGCACGATCCCGCGGGGTCCGGCGTTCTTCGACCCGGTGCTCAAGGGCCGCTGGGGCGCGGCCCGGCTGGCGCAGCTCACCAAGGCGCCGGTGATCCCGGTCGGCATCTGGGGCACCGAGAAGGTGTGGCCGCGCTCGGCGCGGGTGCCCAACGTGCTCAACCTCACCGACCCGCCGCTCGTGCGGGTGCGGGTGGGGAGCCCGGTCGAGCTGAAGCACCGCTCGCTCGAGGCCGACACCAAGCGCATCATGTCGGCGATCACGGCGCTGCTCCCGCCGGAGGCCCGCCGGAAGCGCACGCCCACCGAGGCCGAGCTCGCGCTCACCTACCCGCCCGGCTACCGCGGCGACCCCGACCGCGAGGTCGAGCGCCGCCCCGGCACCGACTGACCCGCGCTGCGCGCTCGAAGCCGGATCTCGGTGGCATCCGTTGCGGATCCCGCAACGATCGTCACCGAGAACGCGGGCGGCGCGTCAGCCGTGCAGCGCCGGTCCGTCGAAGCGGTCGAGGGTGGCGAAGTCCTCGACGGGGCGGCGGGTGAGCCGCGTCGCGCGGTGCTCGGGGACGCCGAGGAAGATCGTCGCGGCGATGGCGTGGTGCTCGGGGAGACCGAGGTCGTCGACCACGAGCGGCTCGGCCCGGGCGAGGAACGTGGTCATCACGCCCCCGAGGCCGTGCTCGTGCGCGGCGAGCAGGATGCTCCAGCAGAACGGGTAGACCGACGCACCGCCGACGATCGACGCCCGATCGAGCGCGGCGTCCATCACGGCGAGCTCGCGCAGGTCGGCCGCGACCACGAGCACGACCGGGATCGTGTCGATGTGGTCGAGCAGATCGTTGGGGGTGTGCTCGATCTCGGTCGGGGGCTCGTAGGAGACGGCGTTGAACGCTCGCTGACCCGACCGCGCCGCTGCCATGTACTCGTCCCAGATCGGCTGCATCGCGGCAGCGAGCCGGCCGCGGAACGTCCGATCCACGAAAACCGCGACCCGCCACGGCAGGCGGTTGCCGCCCGATCGCGCGAACCCGGCGAGGTCGAGCACGGCGTGCAGCGTC
>JALOLG010000180.1 GCA_025456105.1 Ilumatobacteraceae bacterium
GTAGAAGTCGGCCATGTGGGTCTTGATCATGTCCCAGTCGCCGCCCTCGATGAAGATCGGTCCGGGTGACACGACGTTGCACCGGACGCCGCGCGCGCCGAGCACCTGGGCCTGGCCGAGCGTCCAGTTGGTGACGGCGGCCTTGAACGCCGAGTAGCTGCCCGAGCCGCTGCCGAAGTGCTCCGACACCGCGGTGGTGCCGATGCTGACGAGCGCCCCGCCGCCGTCCGCGAGCGCCTCGCTCGCAGCATCGACGCCGTGCACGAGCGACATGAGGTCGATGTTGAAGTTGTTGATCCAGGCGTCGAGCTTGCGGGCCGGCTTGCCCGAGGTGTTGTGCACGTAGATGTCGATGCCGCCGAGCTGCTCGGCCGACGACGCCACCCAGGCGCGCACCGCCTCGACGTCGCCGGCGTCGACGGCGGCGCCCACCACGGTGGCGCCACCCTCGCGCAGCGCAGCGACGGCTGCGTTCACGTCGGTCTCGGTGCGGGCGCAGATGGCGACCGACGCGCCCTCGGCGACCAGCGTCTCCGCGATCGCGCGGCCGATGCCCTTCGTCGCGCCCGTGACGAGCGCCTTCTTGCCGGTGAGTCCGAGATCCATCGTTGTGCCCCCTGTGTGGTTCGTGTGGTGCCGGACGCGGCCGGCCGGTTCGGGAGGGATCCCGTCAGCGCGGGATGTCCTTCCACGCGAGGTCCTTGTCGACCCGCGGCTCGGGCGGCAGGCCGAGGACCCGCTCGCCGATGATGTTGCGCTGCACCTCGTCGGAGCCACCGGCGATGCGGTAGCCGGGTGCGCCGAGCACGTGCTCGCCCCACGCGTACGTGCCCCACTCGCCGGTGTCGGCCACCAGCGAGGCGCCGAGGATGCTCGACACGACGTCGGACACGTAGGTCATGCCCTCGGTCCACAGCAGCTTGCCGAGCGAGCCCTCGGGGCCCGGCGCGGCGCCCGAGCGCCGCAGGTCGGCGGCGCGGCGGTTGACGAACCCCTCGATGCGGAAGTGCGTGTACGCCCGCATGAGCTGCTGGCGCACCACGGGATCGCCCGTGACGCCCATGGCCTGCGCGGTGGCGATGAGCTGGCGCCACGACCCGCCGACGCGGCTGCCGCCGGACTGGTCGGAGTGGTCGCGCTCGAAGCCGAGCACGGTGAGCGCGACCTTCCAGCCGTCACCGACCTCGCCGAGCCGCAGGGAGTCGTCGATGCGGACGTCGGTGAGGAACACCTCGTTGAACGACGTGCCGCCGCTCATCTGCTTGATGGGCCGGACCTCGACGCCTGGCAGGTCCATCGGGATGATGAACGCCGTCAGCCCCTTGTGCTTGGCGATGTCGGGGTCGTGGCGGGCGATGAGGATGCCCCACTCGGAGTACTGGGCTCCCGAGCTCCACACCTTCTGGCCGTTCGCGATCCACTCGTCGCCGTCGCGCGTGACGCGACACGCGAGCGACGCCAGGTCGCTGCCCGCGCCCGGCTCGGAGAACAGCTGGCAGCACAGCTCGGAGGTCGAGAGGAACCGGCTGACCCACTGCTCCTTCTGCGCCGGCGTGCCGAACAGCCGGATCGTGGGGGCGATGAGGCCCTTGGTGACGCTGTGGGTCTCGTGACCGGTGGGTGTGACGTACTCCTGCTCGAGCTTGCCGAACGCTCGTGCGTAGGCGGTGGAGAGGCCGAGGCCGCCGAACTCCTCCGGCCAGGTGACGGCGTGGTAGCCGCGCTCGGCCTTCTTGACCGTCCAGGCCATCACCTCGTCGAGGAGGGCGCGCTCCTGCTCGAACGTGAGCGCGTGGAACACCGAGACGCTGAACTCTCCCTCGCCCCACACGAGGTCCTTCTCGGGGGAGCCGACGGTGCGCTTGGCGGCGTTCGCGTCGAGCCAGGCGCGCGCCTCGGCGGTGAACTCCTCGAGCGACGGTGCGGTCGACATGCGGGCGAACGTAATTGACTGCGCGATCACTAATCGCATCCGACGGGGGGTGTGTGGTCATACTGGTGGCCATGCCTCGGACCGCTCCCGAGCCGCGCCGTCTGGGCCGGCCACCTGCCTCCGATGCGCACGACACACGCCAGCGGATCCTCGACGGCGCGCGCGCCGCCTTCGCCGAGCACGGCTACGACGCCACCACCAACAAGCACCTCGCGGTCGCGGCGGGCATCACCACCGGGGCGCTGTACCACTACTTCGACTCGAAGTTCGACATCTACGTCGCGGTGCACGCCGACGCGCAAGAGCGCGTCTACTCGCGCTTCACGCACGCGGTCGCCGACACCACCACCTTCATCGGGGGCATCCAAGCCGTGCTCGACGCGGCCCACGAGATGAACACGGTCGACCCCACGCTGGCGCAGTTCCTCGGCGCGGTGCGCGTCGACATGCAGCGCCATCCCGAGCTGCGCAGCGCGCTCGGGCGCCATGCCCGCCGCCGGCGCGGGTTCTTCGACGAGCTCGTCGAGCGCGGCATCGAGACGGGTGAGATCGACGTCACCGACCGCGAGCGGGCCCAGTCGCTCGTGCGGGCGATGCTCATCGGCCTCAACGACGCGGTGTCCGACGACCTCACCGCGCACCGGCTCGCCGTGGAGGGGCTCAAGCTGCTGCTCGAGGGCAAGCTCCTCAAGCCGGTCGACTGAGCCCGCGGGCCGGTCCGCGTCCGCTGCACGACACGCTCGATCGTCGCGCGACGATCGGGCTCATGGATCTGGCCGCCGACCGCCGAGTCCGGATCGCGTGCGACGTGTTCGCCGCGTGGAGCAGCGGTGACGCCGACGCCCCCGAGCGCTTCTTCACGCCCGACGCCGTGCTCTCGGACACGGCGAGCGGCCGGTTCGAGGGGTGGCCCGCGATCCGCGAGTTCTTCGCCGCCGGGCTCGCTCGGTGGAAGGGGCTCGTGCTCGTGCCCGACGAGCTCTGGGTGAACGACCACGGGGTCGCCGTGCACTACGAGATGTCCGCCACGGTGAGCGATCCGGCCGTGTACGGACCCGAGTACGTCGGTCGCCAGTGGCACGTCGAGGTGATGTCGTACCTCCGGTTCCGCGGCGACCAGGTGTGCTACGAGGTCGACGTCCACGACCGGGGTGCGCGGGCCCGGTCGCTCGGGCTCGAGCCGTGGCGTGGTGCGCCACCCCAGCCGGACCCGTTCCGCCCGCCGCTGCCCACCTGGGAGTAGTCACCGTGGAGTGCGCACCGAACCTCGTCGACGCTGGCGTCGACCCCGCCGAGTGGGCTCGCACGCGCGAGGCAGAGGGATGGCCCGTCCTCGCGTGCGCCGACCACCTCTGGGACGCCACGCGCGCCTACCCGCACTGGGCGGTCACCCTCACCCAGTTCGCCGCGGCCACGACGCGGCCGACGATCACCTCGTCGTTCGCCAACAACCTGCTGCGCTCGCCGGTGGAGTTCGCTCAGGCCGCGCTCTCGCTCCAGCGGGCGAGCGGCGGCCGCTTCGAGGCCGGGCTCGGCGCGGGGTGGCTCGAGGCCGAGATCACGGGCATCGGCGGGCGGTATCCGGCTCCCGGTGAGCGCGCGGCCCGCTACCGCGAGGCGATGGTCGTGGTGCGCGAGCTGCTCCACCACGGCCGGTGCACCTTCGAGGGCGAGCACGTGCGCGTCGACGTGCCGATGATCGGGCCGGCCGTGCCCGTCCCGCCACCGCTGGTGGCGTCGGTCGGTGGACCGCGGACCATCCGCGAGGTCGTGCCGCTCGTCGACCGGGTCGAGCTCAAGATCTCGAGCGTGGCCACCCGAGGCGGTGCGCTCGAGCTGGCGAAGATGCCGACGATCGACCGCGACCACGTCAAGCGCCTCGTCGGCCTGGTGCGCGAGGTGAGCGACACCGTGCCGATCGGCGCGTTCTTGCTCGTGGGTGCCGGTGACGATCCGCGCGTGCTCGCGATCAAGCAGTCGTTCGGCGACTCGCTGATGGGCTCGTTGCTGGGCGAGCCCGAGGCGGTGGCCGAGGCGATCCGCTCGTTCGCCGATCTCGGCATCGAGCGCTGCCAGCTCACCCCCTACAGCGCCGAGACGTTCCCGCTGCTGGCCCCGCACCTCGCTGCGTCGTGAGCAGGACGCCGTGACCGGGTACTCCCACCTCGAGCACGCCAACGACCTCGAGCCGTCGGTCGGTCACCGCTACCTCCGCGAGCACGAGCCGCTGCACCTCGAGGCCGAGCACGACCCGCCCTTCTACGTGCTGTCGCGCCACGCCGATGTGTTCGACGTGCTCATGCGGCCGACGGAGTGGTGCAACGGCCAGGGCGTCGGCGTGTTCCCGCAACCGGGTGGCGTGCTCGGCACCACCGACGACCCCGACCACCGCCGCCAGCGCAAGGTGCTGCAGGACGCGTTCCGCCCGGCGGTCATCGCCCGCCTCGAGCCGCGCGTCGAGCAGATCGGCAGCGAGCTCTGGGACGCCGCGTTCGGCGCCGACGGCGAGGGCGACTTCGTGCGGCTGTTCGCGTTCCCGTTCCCGGCGATCGTGATCGCCGAGCTGCTCGGCGTGCCGGCCGACCGGCGCGACGAGTTCGGCGAGTGGTCCGACGACATCGTCAACGGCCTGGGTGGCGGCGACCTCGCCCGGGTCGAGACGGCCAATCGCCACATCTTCGCCCTCGTCGACGACCTCGTCGCCGTCCGCGAAGAGCGCTTTCGTGATTCGGGGGTGTCGAATCGACACCCCCGAATCACGAAAGCGGCGGATGGTGATGCGGATAC
>JALOLG010000181.1 GCA_025456105.1 Ilumatobacteraceae bacterium
GCACGATCGCGGGCACGCCGGTCGAGGTGTCGACCACGACCTCGACACCCTCCTCGATCGCCCCCTCGCTCCGCAGCACCCGGTCGGCCGGCATCGGGGCGGCAACCTAGCGGCCCGACCTGCCAGGCTGGAGCCCGATGGCCACCGTCACCTTCGACCAGGCGACCCGCACCTACCCCGGTCTCGAGCGACCCGCCGTCGACGCCCTCGACCTGGCGATCGACGACGGCGAGTTCCTGGTGCTGGTCGGCCCGTCGGGCTGCGGGAAGTCGACCACGCTGCGGATGCTCGCCGGCCTCGAGCCCGTCGACGCCGGGCGCATCCACATCGGCGACGTCGACGTCACCGACGTGCCCCCGAAGCACCGCGACATCGCGATGGTGTTCCAGTCGTACGCGCTCTACCCGCACATGACGGTGGCCGAGAACATCGGCTTCCACCTCAAGGTCAAGCGGGTCCCGAAGGCCGAGCGCCGCGAGCGCGTCGCCCAGGCGGCCGCCGTGCTCGACCTCCAGGACTACCTCGACCGCAAGCCCGGCCAGCTCTCGGGCGGGCAGCGCCAGCGCGTGGCCATGGGCCGCGCGATCGTGCGCGAGCCGAAGGTGTTCCTGATGGACGAGCCGCTGTCGAACCTCGACGCCAAGCTCCGCGTGCAGACCCGCACCCAGATCGCCGCGCTGCAGCGGCGCCTCGGCGTCACCACCGTCTACGTCACCCACGACCAGGTGGAGGCGATGACGATGGGCGACCGAGTCGCCGTGCTCGACCAGGGGATCCTGCAGCAGTGCGCGACGCCGCGCGAGCTCTACACCGAGCCGGTCAACCGGTTCGTGGCCGGCTTCATCGGCTCACCGGCGATGAACCTGCTCGACGCCACGCTCGGCCCCGACGGCGTGACGATCGGGCTCCACACGATCCCGGTCACCCCGGCCCAGCGGGCGGCGGCCACCAACGAGCACGTGACGGTCGGCATCCGACCCGATGCGCTCGCGATCGGCCCGACGCACGGCGTGCAGGTGACGGTCGACGTGGTGGAGGAGCTCGGCTCGGAGGCGTACGTGTACTGCCACACCGACGACGGGCGCTCGCTCGTGGCCCGCACGATGGGCCTGAGCGGGGTGTCGGGCGGCGATCAGGTGGGCTTGCTGCCCGACCTCAGTCAGGTGCACCTGTTCGATCGGGCGACGGGGCTTCGGCTCCGTCCGTGACGTCGGCCGGCGTCGGCCACGGGCGGCGGCGCAGCGCGAGGAACAGCCCGATGCCCACGGCCACGAACGCGAGCGCCATCCACTGGTTGAAGCGCAGGCCGGCGATCTCGTCGGCCGGGTCGATCCGCAGGCCCTCCACCCAGAACCGCCCGACGCCGTAGCCGGCGATGTAGAGGCCCATGAGCGCACCGGGGCCCATCCGCACCCGCTTGTCGAGCACGAGCAGCAGGCCGCACAGGCCGAGGTTCCACAGCGACTCGTAGAGGAACGTCGGGTGGAAGGTCGTGCCGACGGCGTACCCGTCGGGGAGGTGCTCCGGGTCGACCTCGAGCGCCCACGGCAGATCGGTCGGCCGGCCGAACAGCTCCTGGTTGAACCAGTTGCCCCAGCGGCCGATCGCCTGCGCGAGCGGGATGGCCGGCGCCGCGCACGTGGCGGCGGCACCGAGGCCGATGCCGCGCCGGTGCGACACGTACAGCCCGACGGGGATCCCGAGCATCAGCCCGCCCGGGATGCCGAGGCCACCCTCCCAGATCTTCACGATCGAGCCGAGGTCGCCGTCGAAGCGGTCCCAGTCGGTCGCCACGTGGTACAGCCGGGCACCGATCACGCCGGCACCGACCGCCCACAGCGCGATGGCGGTCGCGTCGTCGGTGGTGCCGAGCCCACGCTCGGCGAGCCGCTTGCCGAACAGCCAGACCGCGGCGAGCACCCCGAGCGCGATCATCAGCCCGTAGGCGCGCAGCTCGAGCGGGCCGATCTCGATGGTGGCACCCGGCGGCGCCGGGAACGTGGCGATCACGACGCGATCAGGCTCCCGCGACGGCCACCACGAAGGCTCGCGTCTCGTCGACGATGAGCTGGCGGTCGTAGTCCTGCGTGGCCACGTGGTAGCTGCGCTCGAGCCACGTGTGGGTGACGGGCCCGCCGTAGGTGGCGGCGAGGTGCTCGCTGTCGGTGGGATCGACCACGTGGTCCTGGCGCGAGGTGAACAGCCGCAGCGGCATGGTGAGCTCGCCGAAGCGATGGGTCATCGGCGCAAGGCCGTCGTGCTGCAGCGAGAGCAGCGGCCGCACGGGCGTGCCCTCGTAGGCGATCTCGACCGCGTCGGGGTCGGCGATGTCGGAGCCGATGCCCGGCATCACGTGCTGACCGGCCTCGTCCATCTCGCTGAGCATCTCGAGCACCACCTCCGGCTGCGGGCGGGTGGCGGGGTTCACGCAGACGAGCCCGGCCACCTCGGGGTGCTGGAACCCGGTCCACAGGGTGAGTGTTCCCCCCATGCTGAGCCCGGCGACGACGATGCGGTCGGCCCGTGCCGCGAGCCGCTGGTAGGCCGCCTCGACCTCGCCCGTCCAGTCGGCCCAGCCCGTGGCGAGCATGTCGTCGATCGTCGTGCCGTGGCCGGGGAGCCGCGGCGACTCCACCTGGAACCCGGCGTCGATCATGCCGAGCGCGACAGCGCGCATCGAGGAGGGGTTCCCGGTGAAGCCGTGGAGCACGAGCACCCCGGTGGGCGAGTCGGTGACGTGGCTGAGGGGCTCGCAGCCGGGCAGGACGGGTGGCGTCATGGCGCAGGTTCTAGCCGACCGCTAGCCGATGAGCCCGCGCAGCTCGGGGTGGCGCGCGAGCAGCACCGACACGAACGCGTCGACCACCGCCGGGTCGAACTGCGACCCCGAGCCGGACACGACGAAGCGGGCGGCTTCGTCGCGCGGCCAGGCGCGCTTGTAGTTCGTGCGGTTGCAGAGCGCGTCGAACACGTCGGCGACGGCGACGATGCGGCCGGCGAGCGGGATGGCCGTGCCGGACGCGCCGCCCGGATAGCCGCTGCCGTCGAACCACTCGTGGTGGGTCAGCGCGATCTCGGCGGCGAGCTGCATCACGGGCGACGCGCTGCCGGCGAGGATCTGGTGGCCGAGCGTGGTGTGCGACTTCATGGTGGCGAACTCGTCGACCGTGAGCGGCGCCGACTTGGTGAGCACGGCGTCGGGGACGCCCACCTTGCCGATGTCGTGGAGCCGGGCCGAGCGGCGGAGCAGCTCGCACCACTCCGAGGGCTGCCCCAGGGCATGGGCCACCTCGGCGGCCATGTCGCCGACCCGCGACGTGTGGTCGTCGGTGTCGACGCCGCGGAACTCGGCCAACTGGGCGACGCGCTCGAAGGCGTCGAGCTGCGCGAGCGCGTGGTCGATCGAGCTGCTGCTGGCGGTGGCCTCCAGCTCGTGGGTGCGCAGCCGGAGGATCTCCGCCTGGCGGCGGGCCGAGGCGGTCTCGTGGGCCACCTGGAGGGTGCGCAGGCGCAGATCGGTGGCGTGCGTGAACATCTCGCGGTACTGGCGGTCGTGCTTCTCGCGGCACTCGAGCGCCTCCTCGAACCGGCCGCTGCGCTTGAACGCCGTGGCCAGGAGGTCGTTGATCTCCAGCTCGAACTCGGGGCGGTCGGTGCGCTCGGCCATGTCGAGCCCCGCCTGGAGCACCGAGATCGCCTCCTGCAGCGCGCCGCGGCGCAGGGCGACGCGGCCCTCGGCGATGAGCACGCCCAGCTGCGTGGCCGGCGTCGGCCCGGCGCCGTGCTCGGCGCGCTCCTCCCAGATGCGGCGCGCCTCGGCGAAGCACTCCGCGGCCTTGGCCTGGTCGGCGAGCCCCATGTACGACTCGGCGAGATCGGCGAGCAGGCTCGACACCATGTCGGGGCTGTGCCGGCGCGCCATGTCGACCGCCCGGCGGCCGAGGCTCACGGCCGGGAGGTACTCGGAGCGCTGGGCGCGGATCCGGGCGAGGTTGCCGAGCACGAGCGCGGCGAACCCGAACCGGCCGAGCGGCTCGCTGATCGCGAGCGACTGCTCGTACGTGGCGATCGCACGGTCGGTGTCGCCCATCGACTGGTAGATCGAGGCGACGGTGTTGAGGATGTTGCCCTCGTCGACGTGCAGCTCGGTGGTGCGGTAGAGGTCGAGCGCCTTGAGGCAGTGCTCGAGCGCCTCTCCGAAGTTGCTCGCCTGGTAGTGGACGATCCCGACCAGATGGAGCGCCCAGGCCTCGATCACGCGCGTCCCGGACTCGTGGGCGACCTCGGCCGCCTCGATCGCGAGCGCGAACGCCTCGTCGGGGTCGCCGGCACCGTGGGCCAGGCTGGCGAGCCGGTAGAGCGCCTCGGCCTCGCCGGGACGGTCGCCCTCGGCCCGTGACACGACGCGGGCCTCGAGCGACAGCTGCCGGGCCCGCGAGGCGTCGACCTCCCGGCACGCCGCGGCCTCGTCGAGCAGCTGGCGGACGCGCGACGACGTGGAGAGGTCGCTCGCGGGAGATCCCGCCGGGTCCGGTGCCACGGCGGCGAAGGCTACTGGCCTGCCGATCCGCGCCCGCGGAGGCTCGGTACCCTTGATGATCGGATGACGATCGGATGAAGAACCAGCGGAGCGGGCGCTCGCGCCAGCTCGAGACCGCCGCGCTCACGGCCGTGCTGCCGGTGCTCTCCCTGGTGCCGTTCTGGCTGCTC
>JALOLG010000182.1 GCA_025456105.1 Ilumatobacteraceae bacterium
TCGATCGCCGGTCCGATGAACGGCGCGAGCACGGCGAACGGGACCATCGTGATGAGCAGGTACGTGAGGACCTGCCGTCGTGACGCGTCGGGGCTGACGTTGAAGAACAGCGAGCCGGCGAGCGAGACCGTCACGAGCGCGTCGCCCACGGCGGCGAGCGCGTGGGCGACGGTGAAGCGCGTGAAGCCGGGCCACACGCGCACACGGCCGACGATCCGCCCTGGCACGACTCCATCGTGCCCGAGGGCGGCCGTCGGCCGCGTGACCCGGCGTGGGTTCAGCTGAGGATCAGCTCAGGATCTTGGACTTGAGCGCGTCGAACTCGGCCTGGCTGATCTTGCCCGAGTCGAGCAGGGCGCTCGCCTTCTCGAGCTCGGCAGCGGGGCTGCCGCCACCCGACACGCTCTTCACGTAGGCGTCGAACTGCTCCTTCTGGTCGATCTGCTCCTTCACCGAGCGCTCGGCCATCCCCTTGCCGCGCACGATGAGGTACACGAGCAGGCTGAGGAGCGGGAAGAAGAGCAGGGCGAGCACCCAGATGGCCTTCGCGAAGCCCCCGAGCTCGCGGTCGCGGAACAGGTCGATGATCACGCTGAACAGCATCATCAAGTACATGATGAAGAAGAACGAGATGATGATGAACCAGATGATGTCGCCGAAGCTGGTGTTCGCCAGCATGGTGTCTCCTTGCGTCGCGGCACCCGTCCTGAGGCGCCGATCGCCGCTGTTCTAGCAGTGCGGGGCGTCCACGCCGGCGGATGCCCTGGAGGTCAGACGTTGAAGCGGAACTCCATCACGTCGCCGTCACGGGCGACGTAGTCCTTGCCCTCGAGGCGGATCTTGCCCAGCTCCTTGGCGCGGTGCCACGAGCCGATCTCGAGCAGCTCGTCCCATGCGATCACCTCGGCGCGGATGAAGCCGCGCTGGAAGTCGGTGTGGATGCGCCCAGCGCACTGCGGCGCCGTCGAGCCGTCGTAGAACGTCCACGCGCGACTCTCCTTCTCGCCGGTGGTGAGGAACGTGCGCAGGCCGAGCAGGTGGTACGCGCTGCGGACCATCCGGAAGAGCGCACCCTCGCCGAGTCCGAAGCCCTCGAGCATCTCAGCCCGCTCGGCCGGGTCGGTGATGGCGGCGGCCTCGGCCTCGAGCTGCACGCACATGCCGATCACCTCGACGTTGTCGCCGGCGTCGTTGAACTCGGCTGCGACGCGGGCTTCGGCCTCGGGGATGCGGTCGAGCTCGTCCTCGCCGACGTTGACCACGGCGAGCACCCGGCGGTTGGTGAGGAGGAAGTGGGGGGCGAGCAGCGCCCGGTGATCGGCCGACAGCCCGGCCCGGTAGAGCGGGCGGCCCTCACCGAGCGCGGCGTTGGCGGCGCGGAGCGCGTCGAGCTCGTCGCCGATCGAGCGGTCGAGCTTCGACTGGCGCTCGGCCTGGGCGAGTCGCTTCTCGACGGTCTCGAGGTCGGCGAGCGCGAGCTCGAGCTCGACCACGCGCAGGTGCTCGAGCGGATCTGACGGCCCGGCGACGTCGCCGTCCTCGAAGGCCCGCAGGACGAGCACGATGGCGTCGACCTCGCGGATGTTGGCCAGGAACTTGTTGCCGAGGCCCTCGCCCTTGCTGGCGCCCTCGACGAGGCCGCCGATGTCGACCACCTGGACGGCCGCGTGCACGACGTTGCGCGACTTCGACATCGCCGCGAGGCGATCGAGGCGGTCGTCGGGCACCTTGGCGACGCCGATGTTGGGGTCCTTGGTGGCGAACGCGTAGGGCGCGGCGAGCGCGCCGCCGCCCGTGAGCGCGTTGTAGAGCGAGCTCTTCCCGGCGTTCGGGAGCCCGACGAGTCCGAAGCGTTCCATGCCGCGCCGAGGCTACGAGCCCACCCGAGTGTTTCCGTCCGCCCGAGTGCCAGCGTCGCCCCCTGGGCGACGCTGGCACTCGGAGCGGCGGACGATCTCCAACGGAACGCGGGGCTCGTGCGTGTGTCCTGGCATGAGAACCAGCACGCTCGTCACGGCCGCTCCGCACGGCCTGCTTGACTGCCGCGCGGTGCCCACGTCGGAGATGTCCTGGGAGTTCGACGAGGTCTACCGACGCGAGTACCCCAACCTGGTCGCCGTGGCAGCCGCGCTCACGGGCGAGCGCGACCACGCCCACGACCTGGCGCAGGACACGATGGTCAAGGCGCTCGTGCGCTGGAGCCGGGTCCGCGGCCTCGAGCGGCCGGGGGCGTGGTGCCACCACGTGCTGGTGAACGCCTGCCGTTCGCGCCTGCGGCGTCGTCGCACCGAGATGCGGTTCCTCAGCCGCCAGCGGCGCCACGAGCCGTCGGCGCCCGAGCCGTCGGCCGCCACGATCGCCTTCTGGGACCTGGTGCGCACGCTGCCGGCCCGCCCTCGCTCGGTCGTCGCGCTCTACTTCGGCGCCGATCTCACCTCGGTGGAGATCGCGGCCGTGCTGGACGTACCGGAGGGGACGGTCCGGTCGGACCTCGCCGCAGCACGGCGTGTGGTGATGCGGGCGCTGCGGGGTGATGGCGATGCGTGAGCACGAGGTGGAGGTGCTCGACGACGACGTCGCCGAGTTCGAGGCGCTCGGCCGGCGCGCCGGCGCCGAGCTGCGCCAGTCGCCACCCGCCGGGGCACGGCTGGCAGCCGTGCGCGCCGCTCGTCACCACCGCCGCATCACCGCCGGCGCGGCCGGCGCGGGTGTGCTGCTCGCAGTCGCGATCGTCGGTGCCGGGCTCCTGCTGGGCGACGAGACCGATGAGCCGACACCGGCGACCGTCCCCCCGACGGTGGTCGACCGCGCGCCGGTCGAGCCGGTCGCGCTCACCCTGGCGCACGACGGGCCGCTCGACGGTCTGGTGATCGCACCCGACGGGTCGCTGGCCGTCACGCTGGCGGCGTCCGACGGACCTGCGCCGTACGTGCTGACGGGCTGGGACCTGCGCACCGGAGCGCAGCGGTTCGCAGTGGCGCAGTCGTCGAACAGCGGCCCGGTGCTGGGCGTGAGCGCCGACGGCGCCACGTTCGCCGTGCGCACCAACCCCGACGTCGAGCGGTTCCTGAGCACGGCCGACGGGTCGCCCGCGGAGCGTGCGGATGTCACGTGGAGCGAGCCGTTCCTGCCGGTGGTCAGTCCTGACGGCCGCTTCCGCGTGGAGCTCGACGCGACCTCCGCCGATCGGTCGGTGCGCCTCGTGGGTCCCGACCTGTCGGGTGGGGTCGAGGTGGCCCGGCTGAGCGATGACGAGGCGGTCACGGCGGCGTTCAGCGGCGACGGATCGCTCGTCGCGGTGCTCGACGGGACATCGGTCACCGTGTGGCGCACCACCGACCCGGCGCGAGTCGCAGGCTTCGCCCTGCCGGCCGAGGCGGGCGTGCTCGGTCACCTCGAGATGGATCGCACCGGCTCGATCGTGGCGGTGACGGCCGGCGACATGCTGCTCGTCCGGCCGATCCCGCCAACGATGGAGCCGGTGCTGCCCCGGGGCGACACACCCGTTCCGCCGCCGTCCGACCTCGTCCTGCGCCACGAGCCCTTCGTCACCGCCTTCGCGTTCAGCCCCGACAGCAGGTTCGTCGCGACCTCGGCCTCCCCCCGCCCGGCCGAACCGACGTGCACGCGCGACGACTGCGCACAGGTCGTCGAGGTCGCACTCTGGGACACCGCGCGCGGCACCGAGGTCTGGTCGGTCGAGCTGGAGGGTCGCTGGGACGGGGCCGATCTCGCGTTCGCGGTGGACAGCAACGTGCTGTGCCTCGGATCAGGCTCGGCCGTGCAGTGCGTCGGACCGCGCTCCGGCGAGCTGGTGGCGCCCCCGGCCGAGCTGTCGCCACCCACGGATCAGGCCGACGCGAGGCACCCGCGCCTCACCAGCTCCGACGGACGCTGGGCGGCCAGCGTCTCCAGCACGGGGGACGGCCGGGTCCTTCGCATCGACGGTGAGGCCACCCATGTGCTCGTTCGCCCACCGCTGGGCACGACTGCGCGACTCGTCTTCAACGGCGACGGGTCGCTGGTGGCCGCGCGGACCTCGGTCGAGGTCGTGGTCTGGGAGCTGGAGCCGTTCGGTGAGGCCCGGCGCGTGGAGCTGCCCGACTGGACGTCGACTGCTGAGGTCATCGCGTTCAGCCCGGACGGCCGACTGCTCGGGTTCACACTGGAGGACTCCGTGTACCTGCTCCACCTCGGCGGCGCGTCGTGAGGACGGTGGTGGCGCTGCTGACCGTCGGCGGGCTGCTGCTCGTCGGATGTGCTGACGACGAGCAGGCCGAACCCACCCCTGCCACCTCGGCCCCGACGATCCCGACGACCCCGACCGACGACCTCGCCGGTCGGGTCCGCGCGCTCGTCGACGGTGATCTCCGCGAGCTGAGCGGGGCCGTGCTCGTGGCGGTCGAGGGGGAGCCGGTGGTCGAGCTCGCAGCGGGGACCGACGCCGCGAGCGGTGAGCCGCTGACCACGTCGTCCCGGTTCCGGCTCGGATCGATCACGAAGCAGATCACCGCGGCGGCGGTCATGCTGCTCGTCGACCGGGGGCTCGTCGATCCGACCGACAGCGTGTGCGACCACCTGCCGGCGTGCCCACCCGCCTGGCAGCCGGTGACGATCGAGATGGCGGTCGCCCACACCTCGGGCATCCCGAGCTACACCGACCTGCCCACGTTCGACCCGATGACCGGGGGGAGCGGCGCGCCGGCCATCGGGGATGAGCGACACGGGGTACGACTCTGGCGACGACGGTGTCGTCGGCGGATGGGCGACCGCCGGCGTGCCCGCGGCTGACATCGACATGTCGTGGCCGTACGCGGCGGGTGGGATGTACTCGACGGTCGGCGACCTCCTGCGCTGGGACGAGGCGCTGGCCACGGGCGACCTGTGGTCGGCGGATGCGCGAGGAACGATGATCGAGCCCATCGAGACGATCACCGACGTCGGTGGGCTGGGCTACGCGTGGGGCGTCTACGTGGCCGACGCCCTCGGCGAGACCGTGGTCGTCCACGGTGGCTCCATCGACGGGTTCCGCACGGTGTTCCTCCGCCACCCGGACCGCGACGTCACCGTCGCGATCCTCGAGAACTGGGAGGATTCGGGCGACCTGGAGGCGACGGCGCTGGCGATCGCCCGGCTCGTGCTCGGCGGGTGAGGGGTACCGTTGGGCGCATGACCCCCGAGCAGGCGCTCCTGCGCGTCGTGCACTGCCTCGATCGGGTGCACGACACGGGCTTCCGGACCAAGGCCTTCGTGCGGGCGCTGGACGTCGTGCGCTCCACGCCAGCCGACGAGCTCGCGGCCCGAGCAGCGGCCGGCACGCTCACCGAGCTCGATGGCATCGGGGACTCCACCGCCAAGGTGATCACCGAGGCGGTCGCCGGCGAGGTCCCCGCCTACCTCGTGAAGCTCGAGTCGGAGACCGTGGTGCCGCTCTCACCGGCGGGCGAGCGCTACCGGGCGGCGCTGCGGGGCGACTGCCACCTCCACTCCACCTGGAGCGACGGGGGCGCAGCGATCGAGGACATGGCCGCCACCGCGATCGCGCTCGGCCACGAGTACATGGTGCTCACCGACCACTCGGCCCGCCTCACCGTCGCCCACGGGCTCGACGAGGTGCGCCTGGGCGAGCAGCTCGCAGAGGTGGCGCGCATCAACGCGGCCCTCGCCGACGCGGGGTACCGGTTCCGGATCCTCACGGGCATGGAGGTCGACATCCTCGAGGACGGCCGGCTGGATCTGTCCGACGAGCTGCTCGGCCGACTCGACGTGGTGGTGGCGAGCGTCCACTCGAAGCTGCGGATGGAGCGCCAGGCGATGACCGAGCGCATGGTGAGAGCGGTCGCGTCGCCGCACGTCGACATCCTCGGGCACTGCACCGGCCGGATGATCGGCAAGCGCCCGCCATCGACGTTCGACGCCGACTACGTGTTCGCGGCATGCGCGCAGTTCGGCACCGCGGTCGAGATCAACTGCCGGCCCGAGCGGCTCGACCCGCCGCGCGAGCTGATCGACCTGGCACTCGAGTACGGCTGCTGGTTCGCGATCGACTCCGACGCGCACGCCACGGGTCAGCTCGAGTGGCAGCCGCACGGGTGCGATCGGGCCGCCGAGCGCGAGGTGCCGATCGAGCGGATCGTCAACACCCTGACCGCCGACGACCTCCTCGCCTGGGTGGCGGCATGAACCGCGTCGTGTCCGGGGCCGCGGTGCTCGTGGCCCTGCTGCTCGTGGGCGCCTGCAGCGACGACGACGACGACGGCGCCGCCCCGGTCGGCTCCGAGGGCGTGGCGTCGAGTGACGCAGAGGCCGTCACGGACGTCACCGCCACCGAGGACGCCGACGGCGAGCCCATCGTGTCGTTCGAGGTCACCAACGACGGCTCCTGCTCGGTGACCGTGACGGGCGACAAGGAGGTGTCGTACGAGGGCGGTGGCACGGTCGCCGACGTGCTGATGAGCTACTGGCTCACCGACGCGGAGACCGAGCTCCTCGGCGACGACTTCACGTTCCTGTTCAACTGCTCGGGGCCGAGCGGCGACTCGCTGTCGATCTTCAACAGCGTCGGGGGCACCGCCGAGACGATCCCGCAGGCCCCCGGCGCCTATCCGCTCACCGGCGGGCTCGCGGGCGACGGGCTCTTCTCGGCCCTCGTCACGATCGCCGACAGCGAGACCAACTGGGGCGTCACCGACGAGGGCGGCACGATCGACATCACCCGGTTCGACGACGAGCGGATCACCGGGACGTTCACCATCCCGATGGAGGACACCCTCGCCGAGCTGAGCGGCGCCGAGTCGGAGGGCGAGATCCTGGTCGAGGGCGCCTTCGACTTCCCGAACCCCAACGCCTGACGGTTGGCGACGGGCCGGGTCGCCCGTAGCCTGGCGTCCCTATGTCGAAGAAGACGAAGAAGCGCAAGGCTCGCCTGCGTCGCTCGAAGGCGAACCACGGCAAGCGCCCCAACATGGGTCGCGGCTGACCGTCGTCGACGCCCGATCACCGATGCCGCCGCATGCACGCGGCGGCATCGTCGCGTCCGGGCACCCTGCCTAGGCTCGCCCCATGCCGCTGCCGGATCCTCCGCCCACGCGGCGTGACCCCGTCGTCGACGTCCTGCACGGGGTGGCGGTGCCTGACCCC
>JALOLG010000183.1 GCA_025456105.1 Ilumatobacteraceae bacterium
GTCGACCTGCCGCCCGCGCCCCGCGGCGTGCCCCAGATCGAGGTCACCTTCGACATCGACGCCAACGGCATCGTGCACGTGTCGGCCAAGGACCGGGCCACCAGCAAGGAGCAGTCGATGACCATCTCGGGCCAGTCGACGCTGGCCAAGGACGACATCGACCGCATGGTCAAGGACGCCGAGGCCCATGCCGAGGAGGACCGCAAGCGCCGCGAGGAGGCCGAGATCCGCAACAACGCCGACTCGCTCGTGTACCAGACCGAGAAGGTGCTGCGCGACCAGGGCGACAAGGTGTCGGCCGACGAGCGGGCCGCGGTCGAGGGTCCGCTCGGCGACCTGAAGAAGGCGCTCGAGGGCAACGACACCACGGCGATCAAGTCGGCGAGCGACGCGCTCATGTCGGCCAGCCAGGCCTTCAGCCAGAAGCTGTACGAGGCGGCCGCTCGCGACTCGGGTGCCGCCGGCACGTCGGCGTCGGGCCAGTCGGGCACCGGCACGGTCGACGACCAGGAGATCGTCGACGCGGAGATCGTCGACGCGGAGATCGTCGACGACGAGAAGTGAGGTCGCGATGAGCGACGAACACGACGACCTGCTCGACCCCGACGTCGAGCGTGCGAGTGAGATCGACGACCTGACGGGCCCCGTCCCGCGGGTCGTCGACCACGAGCGCCGGAGCCCCGACACCGAGACGGTCGAGGAGCTCGTGGAGGACTTCGAGGTCGACCTCGAGGCGCTGCTCGCCGAGCGCGAGCAGTTCAAGTCGATCGCCCAGCGCCTCCAGGCCGACTTCGACAACTACCGCAAGCGCACCCAGGCCCAGGCCGCCGACGAGGTCGACCGCGCCACCGGTCGCCTCGCCGAGGCGTTCCTGCCCGTGCTCGACGCCGCCGAGGCGGCCTACGTGCGGCACCCCGACGAGGTCGGGCCGCTGCTCAACCTGATGCTCACCGAGCTCAAGAAGCACGGGCTCGAGACGCTCGACCTCGACGGCCAGCCGTTCGACCCGGAGGTGGCCGACGCCGTCGCCCACGAGCCGGGCGACGGGGGCGAGGTGATCGTGGCCGAGGTGCTCCGCAGCGGCTACCGGTGGAAGGGGCGCACGCTCCGGCCGGCGATGGTGCGGACGAGGGGCTGATCCACGGCGCCGCGCGCGCCGTCGAACGGGAGGAGGTGACAGCACGTGACCGCACAGCGCGAGTGGTACGAGAAGGACTACTACCGGGTGCTCGGCGTCGACGCCGACGCACCTGCCAAGGAGATCACCAAGGCGTACCGCAAGCTGGCGCGCGAGCTGCACCCCGACAAGAACCCCGGCGACGCGGTGGCCGAGGAGCGCTTCAAGGAGGTGTCGGCCGCGTACGACGTGCTCGGCGACGCCGACAAGCGCGCCGAGTACGACGAGGTGCGGCGGCTCGGAGCCGCCGGTCCCGGCATGCCCGGTGGCTTCCGATTCAACGTCGGCGACGCCGACGCCGACCTCGGCAACCTGTTCGGGCAGATGTTCGGCCAGCGCCGCGCCGGCGGGCGCGGGGCCGGCGTCGGGCCGCAGCGCGGCACCGACGTGCACGCCCACCTCACGCTCGACTTCGCCGACGCCGCGCACGGGTTGAGCACCACGCTGCACCTCACGAGCGACGCCCAGTGCGGCACCTGCGGCGGCAGCGGCGCGAAGCCGGGCACCACGCCCCGGGTGTGCGGGCTGTGCGGCGGCCGGGGCGTGGTCGACGACAACCAGGGCTTCTTCTCGTTCTCGTCCCCGTGCCGCGGCTGCCAGGGTCGCGGCACCACCATCGAGTCGCCGTGCCCCACGTGCCGCGGCTCGGGTGTCGAGCGCCGGCCCCGCGAGGTGCAGGCGCGCATCCCGGCCGGGGTGTCCGACGGCCAGACCATCCGGCTCAAGGGCCGCGGCGCGCCCGGGCGCAACGGCGGACCGGCGGGCGACCTGCTCGTCGACATCACGGTCACCCCGCACCGGCTCTTCGGCCGGTCGGGTCACGACCTCACGGTCAAGGTGCCGATCACCTACGCCGAGGCCGCCCTCGGCGGCGTCATCGACGTCCCCACCCTCGAGGGCCCGCACGTCTCGCTGCGCATCAAGCCCGGCACGCAGAGCGGGTCGCGCCACCGTGTGAAGGGCAAGGGCATCACCACCACCACCAAGGCGGGCACCCACACCGGCGACCTCATCGTGACGGTCGAGGTGGAGGTGCCCACGTCGCTCACCGACGCCCAGCGGGCAGCGATCGAGCAGCTGGCCGCGGCGACTACGGTGAACCCGAGGAGCTCGCTGTGAACGCCGACGACCGCAGCCATCGCCGCCCGACCCAGGCGGTCTACGTCATCTCCGTGGCCGCCGAGCTGGCCGGCATGCACCCCCAGACCCTGCGGATCTACGAGCGTCGCGGCTTGGTGGCACCCGCTCGCACCCAGGGCGGCAACCGCCGCTACAGCGACGCCGACATCGACGTGCTGCGCCGCATCTCCGAGCTCGCCGACGCCGGCATGAACCTCGAGGGCATCAAGCGCGTGATGGAGCTCGAGGCCGAGAACGAGCGGCTGCGGCGCGAGCTCGAGCAGGCGCGAGCAGCCGCCGAGCAGGCCAGCACCGATGCCGAGCGGCGCCAGCGCCGCGACCTCGTGCCGCTGCGCCAGGCCGTCGCCCTGTTCGGCGAGCGGCCGGGCTTCCTCGGCGACCGCCGCTGACGGCTCCGCCGCCCGCACCCGAGTGCTGCCGTCACCCCCCTCGCGCCGCTGGCACTCGGACGGACGCGAGCACTCGGGTGGTCACCACCAGCGGGGGCGGACGTGGTCGAGCGCGTCGGCCAGCACGTCGGCGAGCAGCCGGTCGGGCGGCGGTGCCGTCGGGATCGGCTCCACCTGCGGCATCAGCGGCATGCTCGTGCCGGCCGGGTGCTCGAACAGCGGGGCCAGGCCGTCGGGCGGCTCCACCGGACGGAACGGCCGACCGGGGAGGCCGTCGGGCCACACCGTGGCGAGCGAGGGCTGCGACGGCGACGACGACGACGGCGCGGCTGACGGCCGGACCGAGCCGCCCCGCCAGCGCACGACCAGATCGGGCTCGACCGCGATCTCGTCGGCGAGCGCGAGCAGCGCCGCCACCACGTGCTTGCACCCGCTGCGACCCGAGCCGTCGTCGTCGGGGCACGTGCAGCGCACGACCAGATCACGGCGCGTGGGCACGCCCGGACCGGGCGCTGCTTCGAGCGTGACCACGTAGGGCTCGCGGCGCGAACCCTGCACCTCGGCCGTGGTGACCCCGTGACCCACCACGATGTCGACGACGGCGTCGTCGGCGTGCAGCTGCTTGCCGCGCCGGAGCCGCTGCGCGTCGGTGAGCTCGGCGGCGAGCACCTTGAGCACCGTCGCGGGCAGGCGACCCGGCGGCGACGGCCCGAACGGACGACGGGGCGCGCTCACGACCGACCGCCCGTCACCATGAGTGCCGCTCCAGCACCACGAGCTCGCGGAGCTCGTCGGTGGACAGCTCCGACAGCCAGGCCTCGCCGGTGCCGACGGCCACCTGCGCCAGCCGGCGCTTCTCGTCGATCACAGCACCGATCCGCTCCTCGACCGTGCCCTCGCACACGAGCTTGTGCACGTTGACGGTGCGCTGCTGGCCGAGCCGCCACGCCCGGTCGGTGGCCTGGTCCTCCACCGCCGGGTTCCACCAGCGGTCGTAGTGGATCACCTGGCTCGCCGCCGTGAGGTTGAGACCGGTGCCACCCGCGCGCAGCGACACCACGAGCAGCGGGGCGCCGGACCCCGACTGGAACGCCGCCACCATCGCGTCGCGGGCGCGCCGGGCCACGCCGCCGTGCAGGAACGGCACGTCGAGGTGCTGGTGCTCGGCGAGGTGGCGCTGCAGCAGCAGGCCCATCTCGGCGAACTGCGTGAAGACGATCGCCTGCTCGCCGACGTCGAGCAGGTCGGCGACCAGCTCGTCGAACCGGACGAGCTTGCCCGACCGACCCGCGAGCCGCGAGCCGTCGCCGAGCGCGTGCGCCGGGTGGTTGCAGATCTGCTTGAGCCGGGTGAGCGACGCCAGCACCAGGCCGCGGCGCTGCATGCCCGTGGCGCGATCGGCGTCGTCGAGCAGCTGATCGACGACCTTCTGGTAGAGCACCGCCTGCTCACGGGTCAGCGTGGCGTAGGCGATCTGCTCGATCTTGTCGGGCAGGTCGGGCAGCAGACGGCGATCGGCCTTCGTTCGGCGCAGCACGAACGGCTGGGTGAGGCGGCGCAGCTCGGCCGCCGCGGCCTCGTCGCCGTGGCGCTCGATCGCCGTGCCGAAGCGCGCACGGAAGGCCTGCTGGCCGCCGAGCAGGCCGGGCACGGTGAGGTCGAGCAGCGACCAGAGGTCGGCCAGGCGGTTCTCGACCGGGGTGCCGGTGAGCGCGAGCTTCTGCCCGGCGGCGAGGGCGCGCGCCGCTCGATGGGCCTTGGTGTTGGGGTTCTTGACGGTCTGGGCCTCGTCGAGCACGACGGTGGACCACGGCACCGCGCCGAGGCTCGCGTCGCGGGCCAGCACGCCGTAGGTGGTGACCACGATCTCGGCCCCCTCCGGGCCGAACAGCGCGTCGCCCTCACGATCGCGCCCGGCGCCGTGGTGGACGGTGACCCGCAGACCCGGCGTGAACCGGGCCGTCTCCGACTCCCAGTTGTGCACCACCGACAAGCGTGGTGGCGGTCTTGCCGAGCCCCATGTCGTCGGCGAGCACGCCGCCGGTGCCGAGCCGTGCGAGGAAGCCGAGCCACCCGAGCCCTCGCCGCTGGTAGTGCCGCAGCTCGCCCACGAAGCCGGGCGGCTCGGGCGCCTCGACGAGCCGATCGTCGGGCATGCCGGCGAGCAGGTGCGTGACCCACGACGGTGGCCCGTCCGCGTGGTCGGCGCCCACCGGCGGCAGCTCGATCGGCGCTTCACGGTCCGCGGCCAGCTGCACGAGCGACACGGCGCCGACGGTGGCGTGCCGGGTGCGGCGATCGTCGAGCAGCTCCCGGGCCCGGCGCACCCCGGCCGGATCGATGCGCACCCAGCGGTGCCCCACGTGCACCAGCGCCTCACCGGCGGCCTCGATGCGGGCCAGCTCGGCATCGCTCAGCTCGACGTCGTCGACCACGGGCTGCCACTCGACGACCGCCGCGGCACCGAAGCGGGCGCCACGGTCGTCGGGCGCCGCCGGCGTGGCCCGCCCGCGCACGGTGACGCGTGCTCGCACCAGGTGCTCGGGGCCCACCAGCTCGATGCCCAGCCGCTCGAGCTCGGCCGGCGCCACGTCGACGAAGTCGGCCGCCTCCTCGACGTCGAGCTCGACCTCGGCCGGCTGGTGCTCGACGG
>JALOLG010000184.1 GCA_025456105.1 Ilumatobacteraceae bacterium
AGCGACGCGCAACGACACAGCGTCGCGAGCGACGCGCAACGACACAGCGTCGCGAACGACGCGCATGGTCACGGCGTGGCCGGCGAGCCGCTGCTGCCGGTCCGCGACCGGGAGCGCACGGACGGTCCTCGCACCACGGTGTGACGCCGCGGGGCATGATGGCGGAGTGATCGTCGAGGCGCGGAGGTACTGCGAGGGCCGGCGCGTGGCCGATCACGACTCGATCGAGGCGCTCGGCGCCGACCGCTCCCCCGGCGGCTTCTCGTGGCTCGGCCTGCGGATGCCCGACGAGACCGAGCTGCGCTGCGCCCAGGCCGCGTTCGGGCTCCCTGAGCTGGCCGTCATCGACGCGCTCCAGACCCACGACCGTCCCAAGGTCGAGCGCCACGACGGGTGCCTCTTCGTGGTCGTCCCCACCGCCCGCTACGTCGAGAGTCGCGAGGTGGTGGAGTTCGGCGAGCTGTTCATCTTCATCGGTGTCGACTTCGCGGTGACCGTCCGCTACGGCCAGGCGGCGCCGCTGGCGGGGGTGCGGGCCGAGCTCGAGGCCACCCCCGAGCTGCTGCGCTGGGGTCCGGGCGCCGTGCTCCAGGCGGCGCTGGCCCACGTCGTCGACTCCTACCGCCCGGTCGTCGCCGGCCTCGAGAACGACATCCGCGAGGTCGAGCGCGACGTCTTCAGCGGCAGCCGCTCCCAGCCGACCCGCCGCATCTACTTCCTGATCCGCGAGGTGCTCGACTTCCTGATGGTGCTCGAGCCGCTGTCGACCGCGGTCAACCGGCTGGTCTCCGACGAGTACCGCGCGCTGATCCCCGGCGACCTCCGGCCCCTGTTCGACGACATCCACGAGGCGGTCGCCGACGTGCTCGCTGACACCCGCGCCGCCCACAGCCTGCTCGACAACGCACTGATCGCGAGCACCACCCAGGTGTCGCTCATGCAGAACGAGGACACCCGCAAGATCTCGGCCTGGGCCGCGATCGGGGTGCTGCCCACCGTGGTGGCAGGGCTGTTCGGGATGAACCTCGACGGGATCCCCTTCGCGGACCACATCGCCGGCTTCGGGGTGGTCACCGGCCTGTCGCTGCTCTGCAGCTACGGGCTGTACCGGAAGTTCCGGGCGTCCGGCTGGCTCTGACAGCCGGCCGGACGCCCGCCTCCCCGATCAGGCGTCGGCCGCCGAGGCGCCCTCGGGCGCCGACGCGTCGTACGAGCCGTGCAGGCTCGCCAGGAACGCGGCGGGATCCTCCTCGCCGTCGCTCGTGTAGTAGGTCATCGGCTCGTACTCGGGAGCCTCGATGCCGAACTCCCGGTACTTCATCATCCCCGTCCCGGCCGGGATGAGCTTGCCGATGATGATGTTCTCCTTGAGGCCGATGAGGCTGTCGCCGCGGCCGTCGATGGCGGCCTCGGTGAGCACCCGGGTGGTCTCCTGGAACGAGGCGGCCGACAGCCACGACTCGGTGGCCAGCGACGCCTTGGTGATGCCCATGATCTCGGGACGGCCCTCGGCGGGACGCTGACCCGCTTCCACCATGCGCCGGTTCGTGTCGCGGAACACCTTGGCGTCGACCCGCTCGCCCGGCAGGAAGTCGGTGTCACCCGGCTCCTGCACACCGACCCGGCGCGTCATCTGCCGCACGATCAGCTCGATGTGCTTGTCGTGGATCGACACGCCCTGGTCGCGGTAGACGCGCTGGACCTCCTCCACGAGGTACAGCTGGGTCTCGCGGATGCCCTTGATCTCCATGAGCTCCTTCGGGTCGAAGGGGCCGTCGGTGATGGGCTCGCCGGCCTTGATCTCGGCGCCGTCGGCCACGATCGGACGCGACCCGAGCGGCAGCAGGATCGCGTGCTCGTCGCCCTGGTCGTCGTGGATGGTGACGGTGATGCCCTTGCCGTCGTCATCGCTGAGGCGGACGACGCCGGAGGCCTTGGCCAGGCGTGCCGAGCCCTTCGGGGTCCGGGCCTCGAACAGCTCGACCACGCGGGGCAGACCACCGGCGATGTCCTTGCCGGCGACACCACCGGTGTGGAACGTCCGCATGGTGAGCTGCGTGCCCGGCTCGCCGATCGACTGGGCCGCGATGACACCGACGGCCTCGCCGAGCTCGATCTCCTTGCCGGTGGCCAGCGACCGGCCGTAGCACAGCCCGCACACGCCGAGCTCGGCATCGCAGGTGAGCACCGACCGCACCCGGATCCGGTCGATCGCCGGGTCGTCGCGCAGCGCCACCATCTCCTCGTCGCCGACGAGCGTGTTGCGCTCGAGGATCCGGCCGTCGGAGAGCGTGATGTCGTTGAGGAGCGCCCGGCCGAACAGCTTCGTGTCGAGGTGGGCGCGCCGCTTCTCGGTGTCGGGACCGATGTCCTCCACCCACACGCCGAGCGTCGTGCCGCAGTCGTGCTCACGGATGATGAGCTCCTGGGCCACGTCGACCAGACGTCGCGTGAGGTAGCCCGAGTCGGCGGTCCGCAGCGCCGTGTCGACCAGACCCTTGCGGGCGCCGGGCGTCGCGATGAAGTACTCGAGCGTCTCGAGGCCCTCACGGAAGTTCGACTTGATGGGCCGCGGGATCATGTCGCCACGGGGGTTCGCCACCAGTCCGCGCATGCCGGCGATCTGGCGCATCTGGGTCATGTTCCCGCGGGCGCCCGAGCCGACCATCATGTCGATCGGGTTGAAGCGCTGCGCCTTGAACTCGCGCTCCATCGCCTCCTGCACGTCCTTGGTGGCGTCGGTCCAGATGCGCACCTCCTGCTGGCGGCGCTCACCGTCGGTGATGATGCCGCGGCGGAACTGGTTCTCGACCTTCTCGGCCATCGCCTCGTACGAGTCGAGGATCGAGCGCTTGTCCTTCGGCGTGCGGACGTCGTCGATCGACACCGTCAGACCCGACTGCGACGCATACCGGTAGCAGAGGTTCTTGATGGCGTCGAGCGAGCGGGCCACCTCGGCCGTCGAGTAGTTGTCGGAGAGCCGCTCCACGATCACGCCGAGCTCGCGCTTCTTGACGGGCGCCGTGACGTGGCCGAACCGCTCGTCGTAGTCGGCGGGGAGCGCCTCCTCGAACAGCGCCCGGCCGACGGTGGTCTCGTAGAAGCGCTGCTCCACCGGCGCGTCGGGTGCCGCGTCGGGCACCCGCATCTTGATCGTCGCGTGCAGCGACAGCGTGCCCTCGTCGTAGGCGCGCAGCGCCTCCCAGAGGTGGCGGAACACCCGCCCCTCGCCGGCGGCACCCTCGACGTGCTCGGTGAGGTAGAACGCACCGATCACGAGGTCCTGCTGCGGGGTCACGATGGGGCGACCGGACGCCGGCGACAGGATGTTGTTGGCGCTCAGCATCAGGATGCGGGCCTCGGCCTGGGCCTCGGCCGACAGCGGCACGTGGATGGCCATCTGGTCGCCGTCGAAGTCGGCGTTGAACGCGGTGCACACCAGCGGGTGGATCTGGAGCGCCTTGCCCTCCACGAGCACCGGCTCGAACGCCTGGATGCCCAGGCGGTGGAGCGTGGGCGCACGGTTGAGCAGGACCGGGTGCTCCTTGATGACGTCGTCGAGCACGTCCCACACCTGCGGGCGACGCCGCTCGACCATGCGCTTGGCGGTCTTGATGTTCTGCGCGAGCTCGAGATCGACGAGGCGCTTCATGACGAACGGCTTGAACAGCTCGAGCGCCATCAGCTTGGGCAGGCCGCACTGGTGCAGCTGCAGCGTGGGGCCGGCCACGATGACCGAGCGACCCGAGTAGTCGACGCGCTTGCCGAGCAGGTTCTGGCGGAACCGGCCCTGCTTGCCCTTCAGCATGTCGGAGAGCGACTTGAGCGGGCGGTTGCCCGGACCGGTCACGGGGCGACCACGACGACCGTTGTCGAAGAGCGCGTCCACTGCCTCCTGCAGCATCCGCATCTCGTTCTCCTTGATGATGTCGGGCGCCTGGAGGTCCATGAGCCGCTTGAGCCGGTTGTTCCGGTTGATCACGCGGCGGTACAGGTCGTTGAGGTCGGACGTGGCGAAGCGGCCGCCGTCGAGCTGCACCATCGGGCGCAGCTCGGGCGGGATCACCGGCACCGCGTCGAGGATCATCGCCTTGGGGTCGTTGATGCGCCGGCCGTGCTCGTCGCGGCGGTTGAACGAGGCGACGATCTTGAGGCGCTTGATGGCCTTCTGGCGGCGCTGCGCCGAGAGCGGCTTGCGGTCCGAGCCCGGGTCGATCGCGTCGCGGAGCTTGATCTCCTCCTCGTCGAAGTCGATCCGGTCGATGAGCTGCTTGATGGCGTCGGCGCCCTTGCCGCCCTCGAAGTAGTCGCCGTAGCGGTCGACCAGCTCGCGCCAGAGCAGGTCGTCGTCGATGATCTTGCGCGAGTGCAGGCTCTTGAACTCGTCCCAGGTGCGCTGGAGCAGCTCGAGCTCGGCATCGCCCTGCTCGCGGATCGACTCGACGTCGCGGTCGGCGTCACGGCGCAGCTTCTTGGTGTCGGCGCCCTCGGACTCGGCGACCTCGGCCTCCTCCTCGAGCTCCTTGAAGCGGCGGTCGATCCGCAGCTCGTACTCCTTGGCGATCGCGTCGCGCTCCTCGAGGTACTCGGCCTCGAGGTTCGAGAGGTCCTCGTGGCGCTTCGCCTCGTCGACCCAGGTGACGAGGTTGGCCGCGAAGTAGATGACCTTCTCGAGCTGCTTGGCCTTCAGCTCCTCCT
>JALOLG010000185.1 GCA_025456105.1 Ilumatobacteraceae bacterium
ATCAACATCGACAGCGCAGCGGTGGCCGAGCCCGAGCGCCTGGCACGCTGCCTCAAGCGCTCGTTCCGCGACCTCGTGGCCGCTGGCACGCGCTGAAGCCGGCGTCTGCCCCGGCCGGAACCGTCAGGAGCGGTCGGCGGAGGTGGTGAGCAGCGAGCGGACGTCGAGCAGCAGGTCGGCGACCTCACCCGACGACACGAGCTCGCGGCTGACCATCTTCGCCAGCGCCTGGTCGATCACGTCGAGCGCATCGCGGATCACCGCGTCGCTCTCGGTGGTGGCGACCGGCGAGGGGGAGGTCTCGGGCTGCGTCATCCCTCGACACGGTACCGGTCCGCCGGCCCACGCGCGCGCACCAGTTCCACCCTCTCTAGGGTGTGTGACATGGATCTCGCGGGTCGCCACGTCGTCGTCACCGGAGCGGCCCGGGGCATCGGCCAGGCGCTCGCCGCACGGTTCCACCTGGCCGGCGCGAAGGTGGTGCTGGCCGACCGCCTCGATCCCACCGAGGCCGCCGCCGCGCTGCCCGGTGCAGTGGGCGTCGTCGCCGACATCGGCACCGAGGCCGGCAACGTCGAGCTGATCCGTGCCGCCGAGGACACGTTCGGCCCGATCGACCTGTTCTTCGCGAACGCCGGCATCGGCAGCGGCGGCGACCCGATGACCGACGAGGACGTCTGGGAGCAGTCGTTCGCCATCAACGTGCACGCCCACCGGTGGGCCGCCCGTCACCTCCTCCCCGGCTGGCTCGAGCGGGGCGAGGGCTACTTCTGCTCCACCGCCTCGGCGGCCGGGCTGCTCGCGCAGATCGGCTCGGCGCCCTACAGCGTGACCAAGCACGCCGCGGTCGCGTTCGCCGAGTGGCTCTCGATCACCTACGGCGACCGCGGCCTGCGCGTGAGCTGCTTGTGCCCGCAAGGCGTCAACACCGACATGCTGCGCGCCGGCGACGCGAGTGACGACGGCGTGGGCGCCACGGGCACCGAGGTGGTGAAGGCCGCCGGCGTGGTGCTCGAGCCCGCCGACGTCGCACAGGTGGTGCACCAGGCGATCGTCGAGGAGCGCTTCCTGATCCTCCCCCACCCCGAGGTGGCCGAGTACCTGCGCCGCAAGGCCTCCGACCCCGAGCGGTGGCTCGCCGGCATGCGCGCGTTCCAGCGGCGGTTCGTGTGAGCCCCGTCAGCGACCCGGTCGCGCTGCGCCGGCTCGGGCTCCACCTCGGCGAGCCGATCCGGTTCAAGCGCCACGGGAGCGCCCGCTGGCACGTCGGGCGCATCACCGCCGTCGCCCCCGACGGCAGCATCACGCTGCGCGACCCGGACGGGGCGGCCCGATCGATCCGTCCCGAGGCGCTCGAGGTGCAGCGCCCGGGCCCGCGCGGCCGGCGCCGGTGGATGCCCGTCTCGGAGGTGGCCGTCACCTGGGAGCAGCTCTCCCTCTGGGACGCCAGCTGACCCGAGTGCCAGCGTCCGTCCGAGTGCGGCCGGATCGCAGGGCGCGCCGCTGACACTCGGACGGATGCTGGCACTCGGGTCGTTCACCGGCGGACTGCGGGCGTACGGTCGGCGCATGGCTGTGCGCTTGGACGAGTCCGACGAGTACATGCACGAGCTCGGCCCGGAGCCGAACTTCAACGAGAGCATGTACATCAACTGCTTCGACCCCACCACCGAGGTGGGCGGCTGGTTCCGCATGGGGAACCGGGCCAACGAGGGCCAGGCCGAGATGACCGTGTGCCTCTACGTGCCCGGCGGGCCCAACGGCCGGCGCGTGGCGTTCATGTTCAAGCGCCCCTCGATCACCGACAACCGCGCGCTCGACGCGGGCGGGCTCACCTGGACGATGGTTACGCCGTTCGAGGAGCTGCGCGTCGACTACACGGGCTCGGTCGTGGTGCTCGACGAGCCCGAGCAGATGGCCGACCCGAAGAAGGCGTTCACCGAGAACCCCAGCGAGCGCGCCGAGGTGCACCTCACGTTCACCGGTCAGGGCCGCCCGAGCATGTTCGGCGGCGAGCCCGACACCCCGCACGAGGCGCCCGGCGAGGAGTTCGCCAAGGGCCACTACGAGCAGCTCATCGCGGCCCGCGGCTCGATCCGCATCGGCGACGAGGAGTGGGAGATGGACGGCTTCGGTCTGCGCGACCACTCCTGGGGCCCGCGCTACTGGCAGGCACCGTGGTACTACCGCTGGCTCACCGCCAACGTCGACGCCGACTTCGGGTTCATGGCGAGCCGGGTCGCCCGCAAGGACGGCCCCGGCACCCGCGGCGGATTCGTGTGGGAGCAGGGTGCCATGCACCTGTGCGACGACGTGCAGATCTCCACGGTCACCCGCGGCGACGAGGCGTACCACGACCGCATCGAGGGCGTGCTCCGCTCGAGCCGGTCCGGCCGCGAGTGGCGCTTCACGGGTGAGTCGATCAGCCTCATCCCGCTGCGCAACCGGCGCCAGACGCCCGACGGCGAGTGGCTCCAGACCCGCATCTCCGAGGCGATGACGCGCTGGACGGTGCACTCCGGCCCGTACGAGGGCCGCACCGGCTACGGCATGTCGGAGTACCTCGACCAGATCATCGACGGCGCGCCGGTCGGCATCGCCGAGTAGGCGGCACCGGCCCCGCCGGGTCGCCACCCACGGGTAGCGTGGCCCCTCGTGGGGCACACCGAGATCGCGACCGACCTGCTCGACGGACGCACGACGGCGGGCACGCCGTGCGTGTCACCCGACGGTCGGCGCCTCGCGTGGACCACGGCCACGATCGATCTCGAGAAGAACCGCACCATCACCCGGGTGTGGCTCGACGGCGTCCCGGTCACGGCCGGACCGAACGACCGCTCACCCCAGTTCTCCCCCGATGGGCGCTGGCTGGCGTTCGTGTCGAAGCGGGGCGAGAAGGATCACGAGGCCACCCTCCACCTGCTCCCCGTCGACGGCCCCGGGGAGGTGCGCACCGTGTGCGCCATGCCCGACGGCATCGGCGACGTCCGGTTCTCGCCCGACGGGCGCTGGCTCGCGTTCACCAGCCGCACCCGCCACGAGCGCTACACGGCCGAGAGCGTCGCCTGGCAGGCCCCCCGCAAGATCGAGCGGTTCTTCGCACGGCTCAACGGCGAGGACTGGGTGTTCGACCGCCCGCAGCACGTGCACGTCGTGGCCGTCGACGGCACCGACCGCCCGCGCAACCTCACGCCTGGCGACCACGACCACTTCGACCCGGCCTGGCTGCCCGACTCGAGCGGCCTGATCGTGGCGGCGGCCCGCCACGACACCTGGGACACCGACCACGCGCTCGACCTCTACCACGTCCCGCTGCACGGCGAGATCACCGCGCTGACGTCGCAGACCGGCCGCTACTCCTCACCCGCCGTGTCGCCCGACGGCACTCGGGTGGCGTTCATCGGCCAGGACGATCCCCTGGCCGGCGGGCAGAACCAGCGGGTCGGGATCGTGCCGATCGACGGCGGCGGTCACATCTGGATCAGCCTCGGCCTCGACCGGACGTTCGAGACCACGTCGGGCAGCGGCGCCCCGGTGTGGATCGACGACGAGACGCTCCACGCCGTCGCCGAGGACCGCGGTGAGACCCACCTCTACCGGCTCCACGCCGACGGTCGCGAGCCCGAGCGCGTCACCAGCGGGCCGATCACGGTCGGTGCGTTCGACGCCGCCGGCGGCACGGTCGCGATGGCCGTCGCCACGGTCGACCGGCCGGCAGCCATCCACACCCTCGACGGGCCCGTGTCGCCCCTCGCCGAGCCGCGGCTCGGGTGGGAGCGGTTCGCCGCGCCGTGCACCGACGGCAGCGACGAGATCGACGCCTGGATCATGCGCCCGGCCGACTTCGACCCGGCCCAGCGCTACCCGGTGCTGCTCAACGTCCACGGGGGCCCGTTCACCCAGTACGGCGAGACGTTCTTCGACGAGGCGCAGATGCAGGCCGCGGCCGGCTTTGTGGTGCTGATGTCGAACCCCCGCGGCGGGAGCGGCCGCCACACCGCATGGGGGCAGGCGATCAACGGGCCCAAGCACCCCACCGTGCCGGGAGCCGGCTGGGGCACCGTCGACGTCGACGACGTGCTCGCCGTGCTCGACACCGCGCTCGAGCGCTTCTCGTTCTGCGACCCCGCCCGCGTCGGCATGCTCGGCGGCAGCTACGGCGGCTACATGGCCACGATGCTGGCCGCGCGCCACGGCCACCGCTTCCGTGCGATCTGCTCGGAGCGCGCCGTCAACAACCTGCTGACCGAGGAGTGGTCGAGCGACATCGCCACGGCGTTCCGCTCCGAGCACGGCGTGGGTCCGGTCGACGACCCGGACGAGTACCTGCGGATGTCCCCGAGCACGATGGCCCGCGACATCCACGTGCCGATGCTGCTGATCCACAGCGAGGAGGACTACCGCTGCCCGATCAACCAGGCCGAGGAGCTGTGGGTCACGCTCCGCCTGCTCGGCCGCGACGTCACCTTCTACCGGTTCCCCGGTGAGAACCACGAGCTGTCACGGTCGGGGTCACCCGTGCACCGCCGCATGCGGGCCGAGATCGTCCTCGACTTCTTCGCCGAGCACCTCATGAGCGCCTGACCGCACTCCCCCGGCATGACCCCCCGCCGCCTCCTCACCGTCGTCGCCGTTGCGGCGACCGCCGTCGTCGGCGTGCTCGCCGTGCCCGCCGCCGAGGCCGCACCCGCAC
>JALOLG010000464.1 GCA_025456105.1 Ilumatobacteraceae bacterium
AGCACCTCGCCGGTGTTGACGCCGACCCGCATGCGGATGGGCGCCCCCCGCTCCCGGGCGAACGCGGCGACGGTCTCCTGGACCCGCAGCGCCGCCCGCACGGCCCGCTCGGCGTCGTCCTCGTGGGCGATCGGGGCACCGAAGAGGGCGACGATGGCGTCGCCGATCACCTTGTCGACCTGGCCACCGAAGCTGGTGATGTCGTCCGCCACGCGGGCGAAGCAGGTGTCTACCAGGTTCTTGACGATCTCGGGGTCGCGGTCCTCGGCCAGGCCGGTGAAACCGACGATGTCACCGAAGAGCACGGTCACGATCCGGCGTTCGTCGGCGGCGGCCGCCCCCAGGGGCTGGCCGCAGGACCAGCAGAACCGCGCGGCGGCCTGCACCTCGGCGCCGCACGTGGGACAGGACATGGTCCGGATTGTACGACCGACCGCGTGGGTCGTCCGTCGGGATGACCCCGGGTGGGCCGGGAGGAGGATGCGACGACCCGGCCGCCGTCCCTACGGTGGGGACGTGACCAGGAAGGTCCCCGTCCTCGACGTGCTCCGCCGACACCCGGTCGCGGCCGACGCCGCGCTCGCGCGCGCGCTGTTCGTCGGGTCCGTGGGCACCGTGCTCGCCGAGCCGCCCCCGGACCAGCCCGTCGGCGTCGTCGTCCCGCTCCTCGCGATCCTCGACGGAACCGTTGCAGTCCGCCGGCTCGTCCCCCGCCCCGCGCTCGTGGTCGCGACCGTCCTGCAGATGGCCGTCTGGGCGTTCGTCCCCCATCCCCGGGGGCTGCGATCCGCAGGGGGCGCCGCCGGAGTGCTCACGGCCTGGACGGCGGTGGGCGTCGTCACCGGCGTCGCGCCCGTCTACGTCCTGCCGATCGTCGCCCTCACGGGGGTCGGGGCCGTCCTCGCCGGCGACAACGTCCGGACCCGTCGGGCCTACCTCGTCGAGCTCGAGCAGCGGGCGGAGCGGGCGGAGGCGCTCCGGGCGGCCGAAGCACGCGAGGCCGTGGCCGAGGAGCGGACCCGCATCGCCCGGGAGCTCCACGACGTGGTCGCCCACTCGGTCAGCGTGATGGTCGTCCAGGCCGGAGCGGCACGGCACATCGCCGAGCGGGACCCGGTCCGGGCCGCCGACGCGCTCGGCACGATCGAACAGGTCGGTCGGGAGTCGCTGCAGGAGCTGCGCCGTGTTCTCGGCGTGCTCCGTTCAGGTCCCGACGAGGTCACGGGCACGGCACCGCAGCCCGACCTCGGCGCCCTCGACGGGCTCGTCGCCCAGTGCCGAGACGCCGGCCTCCGCGTCGACGTGATCGTCGACGGACCCGTCCGCCCGGTGCCGGCCGGCGTCGGCCTGACCGCCTACCGCATCGTGCAGGAGTCGCTGACCAACGTGCTCAAGCACGCCGGACCGGCCGCCGCGTCCGTCGCGGTCAGCTACCGACCCGCCGACCTCACCGTGGAGGTGGTCGACGACGGCCGGGGCGCCGCCTCCACCACCCGCCCTGCCGGCTCCACCGGCTCCACCGGCTCCACCGGCTCTGCGGGTCACGGCATCGTCGGCATGCGCGAGCGGGCCGCCACCTGCGGCGGATCCCTGGTGGCAGGCCCTCGCCCCGGCGGCGGCTTCCGTGTCCGGGCGGTCCTGCCGACCGGCCCCATCCCCTCGGAGATCCCGTGACCCCGCTCGTCCGCGTCGCCGTCGTCGACGACCAGGCCCTCGTCCGCGCCGGCTTCCGGATGCTCCTCGAGGCCGAGGACGACCTCGAGGTGGTCGGCGAGGCCGGGGACGGCGACCGGGCGATCGACCTCTGCCTGCGCACACGGCCGGACGTCGTGCTGATGGACGTCCGCATGCCCGTCCTCGACGGCGTGGCCGCCACCGAGCGACTGCTGCGGATGGCCGGCGCCGACGCACCGAAGGTCCTGATCCTCACCACCTTCGACCTCGACGAGCACGTCTACGCCGCGCTGCGGGCGGGACCTGGTGCACGCCATCCGCGTGGTGGCCGCCGGCGAGGCCCTGCTGGCGCCGAGCGTCACCCGTCGGCTGATCGCCACCTTCGTCGCCCAGACCCCACGCCCGTCGGCCACGCCCCTCGAGGGCCTCACCGATCGGGAACTGGAGGTCCTGCGCCTCATGGCGAAGGGCCTGTCCAACGCCGAGATCGCCGCCGAGCTGTTCCTCGGCGAGACGACCGTCAAGACCCACGTCGGGCGCGTGCTCACCAAGCTCGACGTCCGCGACCGGGTGCAGGCCGTGGTCCGCGCCTACGAGTCCGGACTCGTCGTCCCCGGCGCGGGCTGAGCCACCATCACCCGTCCTCCCCGAGGAGGACGCCGACCCTCTCCGGGCCCGACTCGGGGAGGACGGAGGATCGTCGCGGGAACCGATCCGCCGTCTGCACCGACTTCGTACCGTCAGGTCGACCACCGAGTCGATCACCCGACGGACGCACACCGAGGAGCACCGCCATGCCCACCGTCATCGATCCCGCACCCCCCACACCGCCGTCGCCGACCGCGGTGGCGGCGTCGGCCCGTGGGGCCACCAAGGTCTACGGCGCCGGCGACACCGAGGTCCGCGCCCTCGACGGCGTCGACGTCGACTTCCCCACCGGACGCTTCACCGCCATCATGGGCCCCTCCGGCAGCGGCAAGTCCACCCTCATGCACTGCATGGCCGGCCTCGACACCCTCACCAGCGGCACCGTCAGCATCGGCGACACCGAACTCGGATCGCTGTCGGAGAAGGAGCTCACCCTCCTGCGCCGCGACCGCATCGGGTTCATCTTCCAGAGCTTCAACCTCGTCCCCACCCTCTCCGCCATCGAGAACATCACCCTCCCGATGGACCTCGCCCGCCGCACCCCCGACACCGGCTGGCTCGACACCGTCATCGACACCGTCGGCCTCCGCAACCGCCTCACCCACCGCCCCAACGAACTCTCCGGCGGCCAACAACAACGCGTCGCCGTCGCCCGCGCCCTCGCCAGCCGCCCCGCCATCATCTTCGGCGACGAACCCACCGGGAACCTCGACAGCCGCACCGGCGCCGAGATCCTCGACTTCATGCGCCGCGCCGTCACCGAACTCGGCCAGACCATCGTCATGGTCACCCACGACCCCGTCGCCGCCAGCTACAGCGACCACGTCGTCTTCCTCGCCGACGGCCGCATCGTCCACCACCTCGACCACCCCACCCCCACCACCGTCCTCGACACCCTCAAGACCCTCGGCGACTGAGAGCGGACCCGCCACATGCTCCGTCTCGCGCGCCACTCGATCCTGGCCAACAAGCTGCGCTTCGGCCTGACCGCCGGGATCATCGTCTTCGGGGTCACCTGCGTGGTGGCCAC
>JALOLG010000186.1 GCA_025456105.1 Ilumatobacteraceae bacterium
TGGTTCGGAGGCTCGTGCGGTACGTGTGAGCGCTGCCGCGAGGGGCTGCAGAACCTGTGCCCGCGCGCCGTCTTCACCGGGTGGGACCGCGACGGAGGGTACGCCGAGGTGATGACGGCCCGTGCCGACGCGGTCGTGGCGCTGCCGGAGCGGTTCGCCGACCTCGACGCCGCCCCGCTGCTGTGCGGCGGCACCATCGGCTACCGGTCGCTGCGGATCTCGGGGATCCGTCCCGGCGGGCGTCTCGGCCTCTACGGCTTCGGCGCCTCGGCTCTGATCGTGATCCAGGTGGCACGCCACTGGGGATGTGACGTGTTCGTCGCCACCCGCTCGGCCACCGAGCAGGAGCGGGCGCGCGAGCTCGGCGCCACGTGGGTCGGCGGGCCGCACGAGCGCCCGCCGGTCGAGCTCGACGCCGCGATCACGTTCGCGCCGGTCGGCTCGGTGGTCGTGGCGGCGCTCTCGGCGATCCGTCCCGGCGGCACGGTGGCCGTCAACGCGATCCACCTCGATGGGATCCCGGCCTTCGACTACGGCCTGCTCTGGGGAGAGCGCTCCCTGCGCAGCGTCGCGAGCTCCACACGCGCCGATGCCGAGGCGCTCCTCCGGCTGGCTGCTGAGATCCCCATCCGCACCGTGCGCGACGTGTACCCGCTCGAGGCGGCCAACGAGGCGCTCGCCGACCTCGCTGCCGGCCGGGTCGGTGGGGCGGCGGTGCTGGAGATCGCCTGAGGGCCCTCAGCGCAGCTCGTCGGGCGGCAGGGTGCTCGGGCCGACGTGGCGGTCGAGCCACTCGCAGAGCGGTGCCGCGCCGGCCCACACCCGTCGCACGCGGTCGGCGGCCTTCGGCGTGTGCAGCCAGGCGGGCGAGCCGAGCTCGACGAGCGCCATGAGCCCCTTGCGACGCAGCAGCTCGATCCGCGGGTGGTCCTTGGGGTAGCCGCGCGGTGCGGTCTTCAGCTCGCTGATGGCACCGATCCGGTAGCCCGCGCGCTCCAGGCCGACCACGACCTCGGCGACGTCGGCGCCGGAGCGCTCGGCGTCGACGGCGCGGCGGAAGCGCTCGAGCTGGTCGGAGGCCATCGCGTAGTAGCCCGCGGCGGCCATCAGGCCCGATGCCGAGAGCTGCACGTAGTAGCCGGCACCCCCCTCCGACTCGCCGTAGGCGCCTTGGTGGGTCTTGTACGGCGGGCGGTCGCGCGCGAAGCGCAGGTCGTTGTGCGGCCGGAACAGGTGGAACGGCCCGTACTCGGCGAGCGCCTCGGTGAGCTCGGTCATCGGCGTGCGCACGGCCGCGGCGAAGGTCGCCTTGTTGGCCTCCCAGAACGGCTTGGTGTTGTCGGCTTCGAGGCGGGCGTAGAAGTCGAGCGCCTCGCGTGGGATCCCCCGGAACGCCATGGTCGTGACGGTACCCGGCCGACGGCGTAGCGTCCGCGGGCGTGTGCGGTCGCTACGTGTCGTCGTCGTCGCCCGAGCGGATCGCGGCGTACTTCGGTGCGGCCGTCGACGTCGAGCCGCTCGGCGAGAGCTACAACGTCGCCCCGACCAACGACGTGTACGGGGTGGTCGAGCACGCCGACGGCACGCGCCACGTGGAGGTCTTCCACTGGGGGCTCGTGCCGTCGTGGGCCAAGGAGCGCAAGATCGGCCAGCGCATGATCAACGCCCGCGCCGAGACGCTCGCGGAGAAGCCGGCCTTCAAGTCGCTCTTCGCGAAGCACCGCTGCATCGTGCCGATGGACGGCTTCTACGAGTGGCAGCCCGGCCGGCCGGGTGGCCCCGTCACGGCCAAGGGTGCGCCGGCCAAGCAGCCGATGTACGTCCGTCGACTCGACGGTGAGCCGCTCGCGGTCGCCGGGCTGTGGGCCACGTGGCGGGATCCGGCGGCGGGTGATGCGGGGGAGTGGCTCCACAGCCTCACGATCGTCACCACGGTCGCGAACGGCACGATGGCGCCGATCCACGACCGGATGCCGGTGATCCTGCCACCGTCGGCGTGGGACGAGTGGCTCGATCCCGCCGGTCGCGACCTCGCCGCGCTGCAGCGGCTCCTGGCGCCGGCACCCGACGACCTGCTCGACGTCGTGGCCGTGTCGACGGAGGTGAACAACGTCCGCAACAAGGGGCCGCAGCTGATCGACCCGGTGACGCTCGACGGCGAGATCAGTCGCTGACCTCGGGGCGCCCGATCCGACGGAGCGCGTCGCGGATCGACGTCGCGGCGGCCTCGAGCGCCTCGCGCTCGACCGAGGCGGCCGCGTTCGCGAACGACAGCTGGCTCATCGAGTCCGTCGGGATCACGTGCACGTGCACGTGGGGCACCTCGTAGCCGGCGACGATCACCCCCACGCGCTCGCAGCCGAACGCGTCGCGCTGGGCCACGCCGATCACGCGCGTGACCTCGAACAGGTGGGCGATCAGCTCGGGGTCGCCGTCGACCCAGTGGTCGACCTCGTCGATGGGCACCACCAGCGTGTGACCGTGCGCCATCGGGTTGATCGACATGAACGCCACGCAGCGCTCGTCGCGCCAGACGAACGTGCCGGGGATGTCGCCCGCGATGATGCGGCTGAAGATCGTGGTCACACCCATCCTCCGCTCGCCGGGTAGACGTCGCCGTGCGAGTACGAGCTCTCCGGGCCGCAGAGGAACCGCACCAGCTCGGCGATCTCCTCGGCGCGGGCGAAGCGACCGGCGGGGATCTGCATGCGGACCATCGCCAGCTGGTCGGCGTCCATCGGTGCGAGCAGTGGCGTGTCGACGAAGCCCGGGCAGACGGCGTTGACCCTGATGCCGAGCTGGGCCACCTCGGCGGCCGCCGACTTCGTGAGGGCGATGATGCCCGCCTTCGCGGCCGAGTAGTCGGGGATGCCGGCGCCAGGCCGCAGCCCCATGATCGAGCTGATGCTCACGATCGCACCGCTGCGTCGAGGCGTCATGTGCCGCAGTGCGGCCCGGATCCCGTGGAACGTGCCGTAGAGGTGGACCCGGATCATGCGGTCCCACTGCTCGTCGGAGACCGACACGAACCCGTCGACCGGTGCGAGGTCGTCGTAGCGACCCTCCATCCGGCGCATCTGGTTCGCGACCGTGGTCGCGAACCGGGCCCGGCTGGCGTCGTCGGAGGGCGGACCGATCCCAGCGTTGTTGACCATGATGTCGAGCCGTCCGTGGCGGTCGGCCGCGTCGTCGACCGCTCGGTCGAACGCGGCCGCGTCGGTGACATCGAGCACCGCCGACTCGCCACCCACGTCCGCCGCCACCCGCTCGGCGGCTTCGCCGTCGATGTCGGTGACCACGACCTGGGCGCCGTCGCGCGCCAGGCGACGGGCGAACGCCGCGCCGAGGCCCGACCCCGCGCCGGTGATGAACGCGACCTGTCCCTGGAGTGCCCCGGCTGCCATGAGGCGCACCCTACGCTGACCGCGTGAGCCAGCCCGACCCGTCGATCGCGCGCGACTCGGTGCTCACCATCCCGAACCTCGTCACGCTGCTGCGCCTCCTCTGCCTGCCGCTGTTCGTGTGGCTGCTGTTCGTGCGAGAGGACCGTCAGGCCGCTGCATGGCTCCTGGGCGGTCTGGGCGCCACCGACTGGGTCGACGGCTACCTCGCGCGGCGGCTCGGCCAGACGAGCGAGTTCGGCAAGAAGTTCGATCCCACCGTCGATCGCCTCCTGTTCATCGTCGCCACCGTGTGCATCCTCATCGACGGCTCGGCGCCGCGCTGGGTGCTCGTGCTGCTGCTCGTGCGCGAGCTCGCCGTCGGCATCGCCGTCGCCGTGGCCACCCTGCTCTTCGGCATGGAGCGATTCGACGTCACGTTCCTGGGCAAGCTCGCGACGTTCCTGCTCATGTTCGCCGTGCCCGGGTTCCTCCTCGGGAGCAGCGACTTCCGGTGGGCCGACGCGGTCACGGTGGCCAGCTGGATCCTGGTCGTGCCCGGACTCGTGCTCAGCTACTGGACGGCGTTCGCCTACGTGCCGAAGATCCGCGACGGCGTCCGTGCGGGGCGGGCCCGCCGTCACGCCACCTGACCCCGATCGTTGCGGGCGGACGGCGTGCGGGCAGTACGGTGAGGGCCCATGAACGTGCCCGACGACCTCCGCTACTCCGCCGAGCACGAGTGGGTCGCCAGGGTCGAGGGGCTGCTCGTCCGCGTGGGCATCACCGACTACGCCCAGGATGCGCTCGGCGACGTCGTGTTCGTGGAGGTGCCCCAGGTGGGCGCGGCCGTCACCGCCGGCCAGAGCGTGGGCGAGGTCGAGTCCACCAAGTCGGTGTCGGAGATCTACGCACCGGTCGCCGGCACGATCGTCGACGTCAACCCGGCGCTCGCCGACGATCCGGCGCTGCTCAACGCCGACCCGTACGGCGACGGCTGGATCTGCACGATCGAGCTCGCCGACGAGGCCCAGCTCGAGGCGCTGCTCACCGCCGAGGCGTACCGCGGGCTCACCGAGGCCTGATCGTGGCGTACGTCTTCTGCAACCAGTGCGGCCATCGGAACCCGCCCGAGAGCAACTTCTGCTCGAGCTGCGGCGCCCCGCTCGACGTCACCGACGACCGCACCATCACGATCGCCAAGGTCGACCCGCACCAGGACGCCATCGGCCCCGACGACGACATCGTGGTACCGCTGAGCGACATCAACCAGACCGCCGTCCTGATCGTGCGGTCCGGGCCG
>JALOLG010000187.1 GCA_025456105.1 Ilumatobacteraceae bacterium
GGCGGGCAGCCTGAGCGGCGGCGAGCAGCAGATGCTCGCCATCGCGCGGGCGATGATGAGCCGGCCCCGGCTGCTGCTGTGCGACGAGCCGAGCCTGGGCCTCGCGCCGATCATCACCCAGGACCTGTTCCGGATCCTCGCCCAGACGAGCCGCGAGGAGGGCATGGCGCTGCTGATCGTCGAGCAGAACGCCAACCTCGCCCTCAAGACCGCCGACCGCGCATACGTGCTCGAGACGGGCCGCATCGTCGCCACCGGCACCGGTGCCGAGCTGCTCGCCGACGACACCGTCAAGCGCGCCTACCTGGGGGTCGGCTGATGCTCGCGTTCGACTTCTCGCTGTTCGTCGAGCGCATGCTGTTCGGCCTCGCCGAGGGCTCGGTGTACGCGCTGCTGGCCCTTGCCCTCGTGGTGGTGTTCCGCAGCACGGGCCAGCTCAACTTCGCGCAGGGCGAGATGGGGCTGTTCGGCGCCTACGTGGTGTCGACGCTCACCCTGTCGGGTGTGCCCGTGTGGCTCTCGATCGTGATCGCGATGGTGATCGGGTTCTTCATCGGCGCCGGCGTGGAGCGCGTCGTCATCCGACCCATCGAGCACCGCAACCCCGGCGCGGTCGTCGTGGCGTCGATCGGGTTGTTCCTCGGCATCAACCAGCTCAACGCGATGATCTGGGGGCCCGACGCCCGGCAGCTCCCGAGCCCGTTCCCCACCGACGCCGATGCGTTCTTCCGGGTCTTCGACGCGCCGGTCCGCTGGGAGCGGTTCGGCATCTTCCTCGTGCTGATCGGCCTGCTGGTGCTCCTCTGGCTGCTGTTCAACAAGACCAAGATCGGCCTCGCCATGCGGGCCGTCGCCAACAACCAGGAGTCGTCGAGCCTGGTCGGCATCCGGGTGGGGCTCGTGCTCATGGTGGGCTGGGGCCTGGCCAACGCGATCGCCGTGCTCGGCGCCTCGCTGCTCGCCCCGCAGGCGGGCCTGAGCGTCAGCCTCATGTTCGGGCCGTTCCTGGCCGCGTCGGCCGCCGCGACGCTGGGTGGCCTCGACTCGCCGGTGGGCGCGGTGGTGGGCGGCCTGCTGATCGGGCTGCTCAAGGCGTTCATCATCGGCTACGTCGGTTGGCTCGGCGGCGACATGGTGTTCACCGTGACGCTCGGCATCATCCTGATGGTGCTGCTCGTGCGGCCGGGCGGTCTGTTCGGCTCGGTCAGGGTGGAGCGCGTCTGATGGCCACCACCCCACGCATCGTCCTGCGGGGCTCGGCCCTGCACCGCGTCGGCCAGGTCGTGCTGTTCGGGCTCGTCGCGCTCTTCCTCGTGCGCGCCGGGCTCACCTGGAGCCGCACGGGCCTGGGCCTGCTCACCGACGCGATCATCCTCGCCACGGTCGTCACGGGTCTCAACCTGATCACCGGCTTCACCGGCCAGATCTCGCTCGGCCACTCGGCGTTCTTCGGCCTCGGCGCCTACACGACCGCGATCCTCGTCGAGCGCCACGGCTGGTCGCCGGGCTGGACCTTCTACATGTCGGCCGTGGTGTGCTTCGCCATCGGGTGCCTGGTGGGGTTGCCCGCGCTCCGCCTCAAGGGCATCTACCTGGCCCTCGTGACGCTGGGCCTGGCCGTCGCGTTCCCCGCCCTGCTCAACTACAAGTACCTCGTCGACACCACGGGCGGCGCGATCGGCATCAAGAACCTGCAGTACCTGCCACCCGAGTGGACGCCGTTCGACGGCCGGGCCGACCTCCACAAGTGGCTCTTCTGGCTGGCGCTGTTCCTGTTCGTGCTGGCGGCGCTGCTCGCGTCGAACATCCTCCGCTCCCGGATGGGCCGCGCGATGATCGCCGTCCGCGACAACGAGACAGCGGCGGCGGTGATGGGCGTCAACCGGGCCGTCACCAAGACCGTCGTGTTCGGCCTCTCGGCGGCCCTCACGGGCGTCGCGGGCAGCATGTTCGCGGTGAAGCTGACGCTCGTCGAGCCGATCATCCCGCTGTTCACGATCCTCGGGTCGATCGTGTTCCTCGTCGCGATGGTGATCGGCGGCGCCGCCACCACCTGGGGGCCCCTGGTGGGTGCGCTCGCGTACACCTACATCTCCGACTGGGCCCGCACCCAGGGCGAGGAGCGCAGCATCGACGGCCTCGGCGGTGTGATCTTCGGCGTGCTGCTCGTGCTGCTCGCGCGGTTCGCCCCGTTCGGCGTCGTCGGCGCGCTGCGCCGGGCCCGCGCCCGGGTGGTGCGCGTGGTGCCGAGACCTCCGGTCGCGCCCGCAGCGGCTACGGTGGTCGCCGCCGAAGCGACGCCCGACGGCGAGGCGCCGGCACCAGCGTGACCATCACGACCAACAGCAGGGGGAACTCCATGTCACGACGCAAGCTCGTCGCCCTCACGGCGGCAGCCGCGCTCGTCATCGCCGCATGTGGTGACGACGACGACGAAGCAGATTCGACCGAGGCGCCGGCGGCCACCGAGGCGCCGGCCGCCACCGAGGCACCCGAGGCCACCGAAGCGCCGGAGGCCACCGAGGCGCCCGAGGGCACGGAGGCCCCGGAGGGCACCGAGGCGCCGGCCGCCACCGAGGCCCCGGCCGGGGGCGAGGCCTACACCGTGAACCTCGACGCCTGCGAGGACCCCGACGCGGCGTCCGCAGTCATCGAGGGCGACATCAAGATCGGCACGTCGATCCCGCTGTCGGGTGGCCCGGCCGTGCTCTTCGCCCCGTACGGCGACGGCTTCACGGCCTACTTCGACTACTACAACGCCACCAACGGCGGCGTGAACGGCCAGACGCTCGTGCCGATCGTCAAGGACGACCAGTACACGGCTGACCTCACCAAGACCAACGTCGACGAGCTCGTCTTCGACGAGGAGGTCGCACTCATCTCGGGGATCATCGGCTCGGCCAACAACGCAGCGGTCCAGGCCGACCTCAACGCCCAGTGCATCCCGCAGCTGTGGGGCGCCACGGGTGCACCCAACTGGGGCGACGTCGAGAACTACCCGTGGACCACGGGTCTGCTCGTGCCGTACCCGATCGAGGTCGAGGCGTTCCTCTCGTACGCGCAGGAGGAGCTCGGCGGTGGCACCGTCGGGCTGTTCTACGTGAACAACGAGTTCGGCCAGTCGTACGCCGCGGCGCTCGAGGAGCGGGCCGGTGAGTACGGGTTCGAGATCGTCGCCGAGGAGACCATCGACGCCGCCGACTCGGGCGCGCCGGCCGGCCAGATGTCGAACCTCGTCGCCGCCAACCCCGACATCGTCATCGCCGTGCCGCTCGGTGCGCAGTGCATCGCGTTCATGACCGAGCTCGGCAACGCCAAGGCGGCCAACGCCGACTTCGCCCCGCTCGTGTACCAGACCGCCACGTGCGCCAACCCGGTGTTCTTCGGTGCCGTCGGCAACGGTGGCTCCGAGGGCGTGTTCACCTCGAACAACCTGAAGGACGTGAACAACCCCGAGCTGCAGGCGTCCGACGAGGCCGTCGCCGCCTACCTCGAGGCGTTCGCAGCGTCGGGCTCGACGGCCGATCCGGGTGGCATCGCCGTGGCCGGCTGGCTCGCGGCCGAGCTGACCGTGCACGTGCTCGAGGAGGCGGCCGCCACCGGCACGCTGAGCCGGGCGAGCGTCATCGAGGCGGCCCGCAACATCGACTACGTCCCGTCGCTGCTCCGTGAGGGTCTCGTCGCCCAGATGGACACCACCGACGGCTACATCGCCGAGGGCACCCAGATCCAGCAGTGGTCGGGTGGTGGCTTCGTCGACGTCGGCGAGGTCTTCGACTTCGAGGACTTCCTCGGCGTCTACTCCGGCTGACCCGTCGCATCACCTCGTGCAGTGCCCGCCCTCCGGGGCGGGCACTGTCGCGTCCGGGCTCAGCCGAGGGCGAGGCGCCAGAGCAGCGCCGTGAGCGACAGCCCGTCGCCCACCTCGCCGCGGCGCATCGCGGTGATCACGTCGTCCCACGCCAGCCACTCGACCCGCTCGGCCTCGTCGGTGTCGGCCGGATCGCCGAGGTGGCTCGCCGTCGTGGCGGCGAACAGGTGGAACGTCGCATCGGAGGTGCCGTTGTGCGGGAAGTAGGTGGTGAGCGCCGTGAGCGGGCCCGGCTCCCAGCCGGTCTCCTCACGGCACTCCCGGCGGGCCGCCTCCTCGGTCGTCTCGCCGGCGTCGACGCGCCCGGCGGGCACCTCCCAGCCCCACGTGTCGGTGGTGAACCGATGTCGCCACAGCAGCAGCACGCCGCGGTCCGGATCGTCGACCACCACGCCGGCCGCGTGGGTCGGCATCCGCAGCACGTGGTGCTCGAACCGCGCCCCGCTGGGCAGCTCGACGTCGGTCAGCGCCAGGCGCATCCACTCGCTGTCGTAGACGACCCGCTCACCGTGCACCTGCCACCGCATCGTCGCGACCGTACCGAGCCGGCTCGCGCGACGACCGGACGGTGTCGAGGGTGACGGCCGCGAGCGCACACCACACCAGCGCGAACCCCACGACGCGGTCGGCGGGCAGCGACTCGTCGTAGACGAGCCAGCCGAGCAGGAAGTTGATGATCGGCACCAGGTAGTTGAGCGGCCCGAGCACGGTGAAGGGCACCACTCGTGCGGCGACGGCGAACAGCAGCGGCGAGGCTCTCGACCGGCCCGAGCGGCACCTTGCGCTTGAGCAGGCCGTAGCCGCTCCACGTGACCGCGAGGATGATCGCGACGAGCGGCAGGCGGCCGTACGACCACGTGAGCACGGCGACCGCGGCGACCGCGAAGCCGATGCCCCACGAGCGCAGCGGGGTGAGCCGCTCACCCAGCACGAACACACCCACCGCCGACAGGCCGAGCGGAGCGAGGAAGTAGCCGAGCGCGGTCTCGATGATGTGGTCGTTGACCACCGCCCACACGTAGGTGGTCCAGTTGGTGGTGAGCAGCAGCCCGGCGGCCACGATGCGCAGCGCGAGCCGCCGGTCGGCGAACGCCGAGCGGATGACCGGCCAGCTGCCGCGGACCGTGACGACCACGGCCATCACGACGGCGGCCATCGACATCCGCCAGCCGATGAGCTCGAACGGGTCGAAGTCGCCGAGCTGCTTCCAGTAGACGGTGAGCAGGCCCCAGATGAGGTACGCGGCCAGGCCGGCACGGATGCCTCGGGCCAGCTCGCGATCCATCGGGCGGCACGCTAACGGGCTGGTGCCGCACGATGGCGGCCCGGTTCCGGCGCTCCCGTACCATCGCGCCCATGGTCTCCCCCCGCGAGCTGTGGCAGCAGGCGTACGAGTCGTCGCGGGTGCGCGACGCCCAGTTCACCACGATGTCGGGCATCCCGCTCGAGCCCGTGTACGGGCCCGACGACGGCGAGTTCCCCGGTCAGTACCCGTACACGCGCGGGCCGTACGCCTCGATGTACCGCTCGAAGCTGTGGACCATGCGCATGTTCGCCGGGTTCGGCACCGCCGAGGACACGAACTGGCGCTTCAAGGAGATCATCAAGGCAGGGGGCGACGGGCTGTCGACTGCCTTCGACATGCCGACGCTGCTCGGGATCGACTCCGACGACCCGATGTCGCTCGGCGAGGTGGGCCGCTGCGGTGTGGCGGTCGACTCGCTCGCCGACATGGAGGACCTCTACCGGGGCATCGACCTCGGGTCGATCACGACGTCGATGACCATCAACTCGCCGGCCGCCGTGATCTTCGCGATGTTCGTCGCGCAGGCCGAGAAGGCCGGTGTGCACCGGTCGCAGCTGGGCGGCACGCTCCAGAACGACATCTTGAAGGAGTACCAGGCGCAGAAGGAGTTCGTGTTCCCGCCGCGCCAGTCGATGCGGCTGGTGCGCGACACGATCACGTTCACGGCCGCCGAGATGCCGCGCTGGCACTCGGTGTCGATCTCGGGCTACCACATCCGCGAGGCCGGCTCCACCGCGGCCGAGGAGCTGGCGTTCACCCTCGCCAACGGGTTCGCGTACGTCGAGCTGGCGCTGCAGGCCGGCCTGCCCATCGACGCGTTCGCGCCGCGCCTGTCGTTCTTCTTCAACGCCCACATCGACTTCTTCGAGGAGATCGCGAAGTACCGGGCCGCCCGGCGCATCTGGGCGCGCTGGCTCAAGGAGCGCTACGGCGCCACCAACGAGCGCTCGATGCAGCTGCGCTTCCACACCCAGACCGCCGGCGTGTCGCTCACCGCGCAGCAGCCCGAGGTGAACATCGTGCGCACGGCCATCGAGGCGCTCGCCGGTGTGCTCGGCGGCACGCAGTCGCTGCACACCAACTCGATGGACGAGGCGCTCGCGCTGCCCACCGAGAAGGCGGCTCGCATCGCGCTGCGCACCCAGCAGGTGCTCGCGTACGAGACCAACGTGGCGCACGTCGCCGACCCGCTGGGCGGGTCGTGGTACGTCGAGGCGCTCACCGACGAGATGGAGCGTCAGGCCGAGGAGCTGTTCGCGCACATCGACCAGCTCGGCGGCGGCTCGATGCTCGAGGGCTGCATCGCCGGCATCGAGGAGAACTGGTTCCAGGGCCGCATCGCCGACTCGGCGTACGAGCTCGAGCGGGCGCTCAACGAGGGCCGCCGCATGGTGGTGGGCGTCACGCGCTTCACCGAGGGCAACGAGGAGGATCAGCTCCCGCTGCTCCAGATCACCAACGAGGACGAGGCCCGTCAGCTCAAGCGGCTCGACGAGGTGCGGGCCACGCGCAACCAGTCGGCGGTCGACGAGGCCCTCGCCCGCCTGCGCGCCGAGGCCGCCGACCCCGAGGTGAACCTGATGCCCACGCTCATCGAGGCCGTGTCGGTGTACGCCACGCTCGGCGAGGTCATGGGCGCCATGGGCACCGTCTTCGGCCGCCACGTCGAGGTCCCCACCATCTGACCACCCGAGTGCCAGCGTCCGTCCGAGTGCTCACGGCGCGACCGTCGCGCCGCGAACACTCGGTTCAGGCGGCCAGGTCGGCTCGTCGGGCTTCGTAGAGCGCCACCAGCTCGTCGATCGCGCCGTCGAGGTCGACGAGGTCGAGGCTCGTGAACCGCTCGACCTGCCAGCCGATCAGGTGGCACTGCCGGTCGCGACGCTTGTCGCCGGTGGTGCCCGTCAATCCGAGGTGCCCCGGGTGGACATCGATCTCGACGCCCCAGCGCAGCGCCGGCACCGACATGTCGAGTCGCGCCCGCTTGCCGTTGGGGAGGTCGAGCCAGGTCTCCTGCACGACGACGGGCACGCCGCGTGCCGACAGACGCTCGGCGACCAGCAGCTCCGGATGAGATTCGTGAGTCGTGCCACCGCGAACGCCGAGTGCATCCACGAATCTGGCCGAGCCGCGTCGAGCAGGGTGGTAGAGCCGACGTGCCATCGATGCGAGCTCCGCCTCGGTGCAGCCGTGCTCGTGGACCAGCTGGTCGATGACCGAGTGGAGGTCGAGTGGCGACAGGTCGGCTGCGAGGTCGAACGCCAGACGTGCCGGCCGGGCGACGCGGATGCCGTCGCTCCGCTGTTCGACGTCGACCGAGGCGATCTTCGTCGTCTGGCGCACCACGACGCCGGCCGGGAGATCGAGGTGGATCCCGTGTCGAACAGCGAGGTGGAGCCCGCTCGCGCGTGGCATCCTCCGCAGCCCGCGCAGCACGCCGCCGGTCGGGCCCGTGAGGAATCCGGTGGGGTGGCTCAAGCTGAGCTCGGCGCACCGCTGCTCGAGCGTGGACGGTGTGCCGGCGAGGCGGTAGACGTGCCGGCCGACCTGGTCGAACACCCCGGTGCCGAGCAGTCGGATCCGTCGGGATCGGCTGATGCCGGCGCTCGTGAGCTGCCTGCCGGTGGCGACGCCGTGTTGGCGCAGCAGCACCTCGACGGCAGCAGGGGTGAGATCGGTCATGGGTTCCCTCGCATCGGTGTGGTGACGCAGGGGGAAGTCGGTCGGGTCGACGGTACCGGCGAGGGCGTCGTGGTCCTCATCCGAGTGCTGTCGGCGCGAGGAGCGCGCCGACAGCACTCCGTCGGACGATGGCACTCGGGTGGGAGGATGGGGGATGGTCGAGGTCGTGGTCGTCGACGAACCGGCTCGGGAGGCGGCCGAGCGCATCTCGGCGGGG
>JALOLG010000188.1 GCA_025456105.1 Ilumatobacteraceae bacterium
CACGCCGGCGTTCGTCGAGCTGATGCGCTTCGAGATCGTGCGCTGCCGCGAGCTGTACGCGTCGGCCGACCTCGGCATCGCGATGCTGCCCGAGCGCTCCGCCCGCTGCATCCGGGCGGCGCACACCCTCTACGGCGGGATCCTCGACCGGATCGAGGCGCAGGGCTACGACGTGTTCACGGCCCGCGCCACCGTGCCCACCTACCGGAAGGCCGCGGTGGTCGCCCGGCTCCTGCGACCGGGATGATCCCCCGGCGCGGCCTCTCGGTGGCCGCGGCGGTGACGGCGCTGGCGATGGTGGCCACGCCGCTCGCGCCGCAGGGCGGGCGGATCCGGCGCGTGCTGTCGAGCGTGGTCGTGGTCGGTGCCGCCGCGACGACGGGGTTGCGGTCGGTCGAGCGGTGGGGTCCGCGGCGGGCCGCCGCCGCGGCGACCACGGTGGCCGCCGCCACCGCCGCCGTCGAGCGCGTCGGCGTCGCCACCGGCCTGCCGTTCGGGGGCTATCACTACACGCGCGCACTGCGACCGCAGGTGGCGGGTGTGCCGGTGATCGTCCCGCTCGCCTGGTTCGCCCTCGCCGTGCCCGCTCGCGAGAGTGCCGTGTCGGTGCTGGGCGGGCGATCATCGGTTCCCGCTCGGCTCGCGCTCGGCTCGCTCGCCCTCACGGCGTGGGACCTGTTCCTCGACCCGCAGATGGTGGGCGAGGGCTACTGGCGCTGGACCAGCGGCGGTCGCTACCGCGGCATCCCGCTCTCGAACTACATCGGCTGGTTCGTCACCGGGCTCGGGGTGCTCGCACTGCTCGAGGTGCTCCTGCCGCCTGCCGACGAGCCGGATCCGGTGCTCGTCGGCGAGTACGGGTTCATGGCCGCGATGGAGACCGTCGGCTTCGCGGCGTTCTTCCGCGACCGGCTGGTGGCCGCCGTGGGCGGCTCGGTGATGGGCGCCATCGCTGCTGCGGCCGTGGCCGGGCTCGTGCGTGGGTCTGGCGGGTCGGCCCGATGAGCCGAGCGGTCGTGGTGGGCGGCGGGGTCGGTGGCCTCGCTGCGGCGATCCGACTCCGGGTGGCGGGTCACGACGTGGTGCTGCTCGAGCGCAACGCCGAGCCCGGGGGCAAGCTCGCGGTGCTCGAGCGCGACGGGTTCTCGTTCGACATCGGCCCGTCGCTGGTCACGCTGCCGCACCTGTTCGAGGAGGTCCTCCGGCTCGCCGGCACGTCGCTGCACGACGAGGTCGAGCTGGTGCGCCTCGACCCGCAGTTCCGCTACGTGTGGCCCGACGGCTCCGTGCTCGTGGTGCCCGACGACCCGACCGCCACGGCAGCGGCGTTCGACGCCTTCGCACCCGGCGCCGGCGACGGCTGGCGTCGCTTCGAGTCGGCCGGGCGGCGCATCTGGGACGTCAGCGAGCGCACGTTCTTCGCCGGTCCGATGTCGAACCCGGTCGACCTCGCCCGGCGCATGCAGCGCCCGTCCGACCTCGTCGCGATCGATCCGCTGCGCTCGCTGCGCCGTGCGGCCGCCTCGTGCTTCGACGACCCGCGGCTCGTGCAGTGGGCCGGTCGCTACGCCACCTACTCGGGATCGGCGCCCGACCGCGCGCCCGCGACGCTGGCGTGCATCCCCCACATCGAGTCGCGCTTCGGCTGCTGGTACCCGATGGGTGGGCTCGGCCGCCTGCGCGACGCGCTGGTGCGGGCCGCCGAGCACGTCGGCGTCGAGCTGCACACCGGCGTCGAGGTGGCACGGGTCGATGCCGACGACCGTGCGGTGTCCGGAGTCGTCACGGCATCGGGTGATCGTGTCGGTGCCGACGTGGTGGTCGCGAACGTCGACGCCGAGCACCTGTACGCCGACCTCCTGCCCGACTCGCGGGCGCTGCGTCGGGTGCGCCGCGCCGAGCGGTCCACGAGCGGCTTCGTCGTGTGCGCGGGTGTCGAGGGGACGACCCCCGACGTGGCGCACCACACGGTGTGGTTCGCGGCCGACCCGATGGCCGAGTTCGACGGGTTCCGGCGCGGTGAGGTGTCCGACGACCCCACGATCTACGCCTGTGTCTCGTCGGTCACCGATCCGTCTCAGGCCCCGGCCGGCCACGAGAGCTGGTTCCTCCTCGTCAACGTCCCCCAGGGCGCGGCGATCGAGCGGGAGGCGCATGCCGAGCTGGTGCTCGACCGGCTCGCCGAGCGGGGCACCGACATCGGCTCGCGGGTGCGGTTCGTCGAGACGCTCACCCCCGCCGATCTCGCCCGGCGCTACCGGGCTCCGGGCGGCGCGATCTACGGCACCTCGTCGAACGGCCGCCGGGCTGCGTTCGTGCGACCGGGCAACCGGGGTGCCCGGCAGGGGCTGTACCTGGTCGGCGGGTCGAGCCACCCGGGGGGCGGGCTGCCGCTCGTGCTGATGAGCGCCCGGATCGTCGCCGACCTCGTCGCCGCCGACCACCGAGCCGGCCGATCTGGGTGACGATCGTGGCGGATCCCGCAACGGATGTCACCCAGATGCGCCGGGTGTGGCGGTGGCTCGGCGTGGGCGTGCGCGTGGTGGCCGGTGCCGTGGCCGTCACCCGGCTGGTGCGGGCGGCCCGGCGGCTGCCGCCGGTGTCGGTCGGGCCGGTGGTCCCCGACGAGGCGGTCACGGTGGTCGTCCCCGCACGCGACGAGGCCGAGCGGATCGGGCCACTGCTCGAGGCGGTCGTCGGGGCCCCAGGCGTCGCCGAGGTCGTCGTCGTCGACGACCGCTCCAGCGACGCGACCGCCGCCGCGGCCACTGCGCTCGGAGCCCGGGTCGTGGCCGGCACGGAGCCGCCCGACGGCTGGGCCGGCAAGGCCTGGGCGCTCCAGCAGGGCATCGAGGCCGCGACGACCGAGTGGGTCGTCACGCTCGACGCCGACACCCGCCCCGACCCCCGGCTGCCGGCGGCACTCGTCGCGCGCGCCCGTGCCGACGAGCTCGACCTGCTGACGGTCGGCGGTCGGTTCGACTGCCCGAGCGCCGGGGCGCGCTGGATCCACCCGGCGCTCCTCACGACCCTCGTGTACCGGTTCGGCCCGTCGGGTGCGGCCGCCGTGGTGCCGCCCGATCGCGTCATGGCCAACGGCCAGTGCATGACGCTGCGGCGCGAGCGCTTCCTCGACGACGGCGGGATGGCGACCGTCGCCGGTCACCCCGTGGAGGACGTCGCGCTGGCGCGCCAGCGGGCCTCCGCCGGCCGGCGGGTCGGCTTCCTCGACGCGTCGGCGCTGCTGACCGTCCGGATGTACGACACCTTCGCCGACACCGTGCGCGGCTGGGGCCGCTCGATCGCCCTGCCGGGCGTGGAGCCACCGGCACGCCAGGTGCTCGACCTCGCGGTGGTGGCGCTCGCGCAGGCCGCGCCGCTCGTCCGCCTCGCGGTCGGCCGGGGTGACCCGATCGACGTCGCCCTGCTGGCGCTGCGGCTCGGCACGCTGGCCGGCACGGCGCCGGCCTACGTGCGGCGCGACGCCGCGTACTGGGCATCGCCGCTCGCCGACCCGCTCGCGGTCGCCGTGCTCGCCCGTGGCGTGGTGGTCAGGCGTCAGCAGTGGCGGGGGCGGCAGTACGACGTGCGCTCGCTGCGGCCTGTGCGAACCGGAGCCCGATGAACGTCATGAGCACGCCGGTCGCCGCCGTCCGGTAGCGACCCTGGAGGGCGAGCTGGATGAGGGGGAAGGCGGCCACACCGACCCGTGCGCCCACGTCGAAGCGGCGGGTCGCGGCGGTCGTGCCGGCGCAGAGGCCGATCGCCGCCGCCGCCGGCACCGGGGCGAACACCACGGCTCCGCCCACGAACGTGAGCACGCTGCGCCCGCCGCGGAAGCCGGCCGTCACGGGGAAGGCGTGCCCCACCATCGCACCACCCGTCGCCACGTACGGCAGCCACCACTCACCCGGGCGGGCCACGAGGGTCGCGCCGGCCGCGGCGATCGCCCCCTTCGCGACGTCGCCCGCGAACACCGGCACGGCGGCCCGGGTGCCGAGCGTCTCGCGCGCGTTCCAGTAGCCGGGGTTGCGGTCGCCCACCTCGCGGAGGTCGGCCACGCGATGGCGCCGCGCGATGGCGTTCGCCACCGGGACCGACCCGAGGAGGTACCCGCCCACGAGGGTGGCGATCGTCCGCACGGCTGCCAGCATGGCGCACGCATGGCCCGCATCGCGTCGTTCCACCTGGTCCGGGAGCGACCCGGTCGCGCCCCGCTCGCGATGGCGCGCCTCGGCCTCGACCGGCCCCGGCTGCACCGCATCGCGGGCCTCGCGTTCTGGCGCCTGCTCGGCACGGGCGCCGGCGACGACACGGCGCCGTCGGTCGACGCCCGGCGCACGGCGCTGTTCGCCGTCTGGGACGACGAGCGCGACCTCGACCGCTTCCTCGCCACCCATGCCATCGCACGCCGGTGGTGGCGCGCCGAGGAGTCGTGGCACGTGCGCTTGCGCGGGCTCGGTGGGCACGGCCGCTGGCGTGGCGTCGACGTGCTCGACGGCCTCGAGCCCGGTTCGGCGGCCGGGCCGATCGCGGTGATCACCCGGGCCGACGTGCGCCGCTCGTCGTGGCGGGCGTTCTCCGAGGCCGGCCGGCCGGTGAGCGACGAGGTGC
>JALOLG010000189.1 GCA_025456105.1 Ilumatobacteraceae bacterium
CCGCTCGACGAGACCGGCAGGAACTCGGTGAGGCCCTGCACGAGCCCGAGCACGATCGCATGGAGGATGGGCACGTCAGCCCGCCCGGTCGCGGGCCGCGCCCGGGCGCAGCGATGGGACGACACGGGGCGTCCACGGCCGGGGCTGGTCCCAGTGGTGACCCACCACCCGTCCGCTCCGGAGCGCGGCCCGGAGCTCGGCGGCCCCGTCGAAATCGTCGACCTCCACGTAGGCCGCGCCGATCGCGCCGGGCACGTGCGCATCGCTGCCCGCACCGGCGGCGAGACCGTGCCGGGCGGCGTACTCGGCGGCCCGGCGGTTGAGCGACTCGAGCGACGTCTTGGCGTTGCGCACCTCGATCGCGTCGACGAGCCCCTCGGACACGAGCAGGTCGATCGCCGGCTCGGCGAGCTTGCGGCGCATCGGGTCGAACGGGTGCGGCACGTACACGAACCCGTCCTGGTCGCGGATCGCCCGGGCGGTGTCGGCCGGCGTCATGCCCGGCGGGACGCGGTCGGCGAGGAACAGCCCGATCAGCTCGCCGGCGGTGGTGACCACCTCCTCGCCCACCACCACCCGGCACGGGAGGCGATCGGCGAGCTCGACGGCACCGGCGATCGCGTTGTGGTCGGTGATGCAGAGCACGTCGATGCCCGCCTCGGCGACCGCCTCGGCGACCTCGTCGGGCAGCGTGGTGGAGTCGCCGCTCCACATCGTGTGGGTGTGCATGTCGACCCGCACGCGGCCGGGTGCGACCGGCGCGGCCAGGTGGGGGTGTCGCTCGACCGCCGACACGCTCAGGAGCCGCTCATGGTGACGTCGCGGATCACGAGGCTCACGCCGGCGGCCCGCATCGGCAGCCACTCGACGTCGCCGCCCACCTCCACCACGTCGAGCAGCATGCGCTGCAGGGTGGAGGCGATGGTGAACTCGCGCACGGGCCCCCCGAGCTCGCCACCGGAGATCAGCAGGCCGGCCGCGCCGGTGGAGAAGTCGCCGCTGATCGGGTTGACGCCCGAGTGGATGCCGCTGACCGACTGGATGAGCACACCGTCGTCGACGCCGGCCACGAGCTCGGCCTGCGACCGCGTGCCCGGCTGCAGCTGGAGCGCGTGGCACCCCACGCCGGGCGTGCCGCGGAAGCCGCCGCGCAGCGCGTTGCCGGTGGAGGCGGTGCCGGCGCGGCGGGCGGAGTACGACGAGTGGACGAACCGCTGGAGCACACCGCCGTCGACGAGCACGTTCCGGCGCGCCGCGAGGCCGTCGCCGTCGACGTCGGTGGCGGTGTAGGCCCGCGCATCGGTGGGATCGTCGACCAGCGTGAACGTGGGCGCCGCGACCGCCTCGCCGAGCCGGTCGCGGAAGATCGAGCGACCCTTCACCACCGACTCGCCGTTGAGGGTCGACGAGATGATCCCGAGGAACTGCGCCGTCACGAACGGGTCGAGGACCACGGTGAGCCGGCGGCTGGTCGGCTTGGTGGCGCCGAGCAGCCGGGTGGCCCGCTCCGCGGCCTCGCGGGCGGCCCGCTCGAGGTCGAGCTCGCCCGTGTGCCGGCCGACGCTGAACCCGAAGCCGCTCTGGGTCTCGTCGCCGTCGTCGGCGAGCGTGGACACGCTCACGTAGCAGCCGTTCTCGCGGCCGTGCTGGCGGATGCCGGTGGTGGTGACCACCGCGGCCTCGCCGTAGGCGTCGGCGTAGTTGGCCTCGTCGACGCGCACTCGCGGGTCGCAGGCCGCGGTGAGCCGCTCGAGCTGCATCGCCAGGTCGATCTTGTCGTCGGCGGCCACGGCGGCGAGCTCGTCGCTCCAGAGCACCTGCTCGGTGACGGGCACCCCGTCGGGTTCGGCGAGGCCGGCCCACTCGTCGGGCTCGCCGAAGCCGACGTTCTCGCGGGCAGCCGCCAGCACGTCGGCCACGGCGTCGTCGGTGAGCGCACCCGCGTACGCGAAGCCGGTGCGGCCGTCGCGGATCACGCGGATGCCGATGCCCTCGCTCTGGGCGCTCACGACGTGCTCGACCTCGCCCTGGTACACCCGCACCTCGGTCTCGCCGCCGCGCGAGACGAACGCCTCGACCTGCTCGCCGGGCCGGGCCTGGGCCACGACGCGATCGGCGATGGTGAGCAGCTCGCTCATGACGCGGTGCCGCCGACGGTCATCGACGCCACCCGCAGCGTGGGCTGGCCGTCGCCCACCGGCACGCCCTGACCGTCCTTGCCACACGTGCCGGGGTTGCCCATCGCGAAGTCGTTGCCGAGCATGTCGATGTCGCGCAGCACCTGCGGGCCGTTGCCGATCAGGTTGCCGTCGCGCAGCGGCTCGGTGATGCGCCCGCCCTCGATGAGGTAGGCCTCGGTCATCCCGAACACGAAGTCGCCGTTGGCCGTGTTGACGCTCCCACCGCCCAGCTTGGCGATGTAGACGCCGTGGTCGGTGGCGGCGACGATGTCGTCGGGGTCGTCGGGCCCGTCGAGCACGAACGTGTTCGTCATCCGCACCATCGGCAGGTGCATGTAGCTCTGGCGCCGGCCGTTGCCCGTGAGCGGGCGGCCCTCGGCGCGAGCGCGCACGTGGTCCCACATGTAGCCCGTGAGCACGCCGTCCTGGATGAGCACGTTGCGCTGGGTGGGGTGGCCTTCGTCGTCGATGCCGAGGGTGCCCCACTCGCCGGCCAGCGTGCCGTCGTCGACGAGGGTGACGAGCGGCGACGCCACGAGCTCGCCGACCTTGCCGGCGTACACGCTCGCCCCCTTGGCCACGTGGTCGGCCTCGAGCCCGTGGCCGCACGCCTCGTGGAACAGCACCCCACCCGTGCCGTGCTTGATCACCACGGGCAGCGCGCCCGACGGCGCCGGCCGGGCCCGCAGCTTGCGGATCGCCTGCTCGGCCGCCTCCCGAGCGAGCGCCTCGACGTCGACCCGATCGAACGCCTCCCACCCGACCGTGTGGCCCATCGACTGGAAGCCGGTCTGCATGCCGGCATCGCCGCTCGCGATCGCACTGATCCGCATGAGCACGCGCACCTGGTCGTCGTCGACGAACACGCCGTCGGAGTTGGCCACCAGCACCTGCTTGCGGCTGTCGCCGTAGCCGGCGGCGACCTGGACGATCTCGGCCCCGGCCGATCGGGCGGCGTGGTCGACCCGGCGGAGCAGCTCGACCTTGCGGCTGGTCGGCACCTCGTCGGGCGCCGTCACCACCGTGTTCACGACGTGACGGGCCGCCGGCGTGAGCGCGACGACGTGACGGCCGCCGTCGGCGTGGCCGGCCGCCGACGCCGCGGCCTCGGCCGCCGCGCGCAGGCCGGCAGCCGTGAGATCGGCCGTGTGGGCGTAGCCGGTGGTGGCGCCACGGATCACCCGGATGCCCACGCCACGGTCGCGGCCGCTCGTGACCTGCTCGACCCGCCCGTCGTCGAGTGCCAGCGAGGTGGAGCGCTTGTCCTCCCCGTACAGCTCGGCGAACTCGGCGCCGGTGCGCATCGCGTGGGCCAGGACGTCTTCCACCAGGTCGCGCTCGATCACGAGGCACATGCTACGGGCGGCGTTAGCGTGGCTCCCCGTGAAGCTCTCGACCGGGCTCCGGGGCGACGCCACGCTCACGGTCACCGAAGCCGACACCGCACGTGCGCTCGGCTCCGGCACGGTCGACGTGCTCGGCACCCCCCGCATCGTCGCACTGTGCGAGGAGGCCACGTGCGTGGCGCTCGAGCCCGTGCTCGAGCCCGGCACCACGTCGGTCGGCATGCGTGTGCAGATCGACCACCTCCAGCCCACCGGCATCGGCGGTCACGTCGACGCCGAGGCGGTGCTCGAGAAGATCGAGGGCCGGCGCCTCACGTTCACCGTGTCGGTCTCGGACTCGGGCGGGCTCATCGCCGCCGGCAAGGTCACCCGGGTGATCGTCGACGTCGAGCGGTTCCTGAAGAAGTGCTGCGAATGAGGCCGATCGTCGTGCTCGTGCTCGGTGCAGCGCTGGCGCTCGCGGCGTGCGGCGACGAGTCCGACCCCGTCGAGGAGATCGTCGACGAGGTCGTGCAGCCGGTGGTCACCGCGGTGCAGGACGGGCTCGCCGGCATCGACGACGCGGGCGGGATCGCCTGCGAGGCCGAGCGGGCGGCGCTGCAGACGGCACTCGAGGCCAAGCAGCTGCTCGACGGCGAGGCCGAGGTCACCGAGGAGGCGCTCGTCCCGGACTTCCTGCGCGAGCCGTCGCAGCGCTGGGACATCGTCGACGGCCAGATCGTGCCGGCCCCCGGCTCCCCCTGCGCCTGAACGACGCCTGAACGACGCCCGCACCGACCCGCACCGACCCGCACCGACGACATGTGCACCCAGGGTGCGTCGGTTGCCGCCCGCTCGGACATCCGGGTGCGGATCTCGCCGCAACCCGGCGACGATCACACCCAGACGCCGATGACGCCCGCCGGGCCGTCGTGCTCGACGCCACCGGCAGCATCTGCACCCAGGGTGCCCTCGTCGCCGGTCACGCTGGACGCCGGGTGCAGATCTCGCCGCAACCCGGCGACGATCGCACCCACACGCAGCCGGGACGGCCCCGTCGGGTGCTCGAGGCGACTCAGGCGAGGTTG
>JALOLG010000190.1 GCA_025456105.1 Ilumatobacteraceae bacterium
CTTGGCCGGGGTGACCTTCAGCTCGCCCTGCAGCAGCGACACCAGCGACGGCGTGCCGTATCCCAGGAAGCCAGCCGCCACCTGGGTGTCGTAGAGCCGCCGCGGGACGGCGCCGACCGAGTGCGTCAGCACGTCGAGGTCCTGCTGGGCGGCGTGGAGCACGGCGAGGACGGGTGCATCGAACAGCCGGCGCAGCGCCGTGACGTCGACCGAGAGCGGGTCGACGAGCACCAGATCGCCGGGCACGGCGATCTGCACGAGCGCGAGCTGGGGGTAGTACGTCTTCTCGCGGTGGAACTCGGTGTCGAGCGCGTACCGCTCGTGGGCGAGCAGGCCGTCGACCAGGGCGTCGAGATCTGCCTGGCGGTCGACCCACCGATGGGCGATCGAGCCGGTCACGCCGACGCTGCCACGGGGTGCCCCGCCAGCATCCAGGCGAGCATCCCACCCTCCACGTTGACCGCCTCGACACCGTGCTCACCGAGGAACCGGCAGGCCTGGCCGCTGCGATTGCCGGACCGGCAGATGACGTGCACGGGCGCCACGCCGGCGAAGTGGTCGAGTGCGTCGGGGACCTGGCCCAGCGGCACGAGGACCGCCCCCTCGATGTGGGCCTCGTCGAACTCGGCCTGCTCGCGCACGTCGAACACCGTGCCGCCCGCGGCGAGGCGCCGGGCGAGCTCGTCGACGTCGATCTCCTGGTAGGTCATGGGGCCCGACGCTATCCAGCGCGGCTGCCACGGGCGTCGAGGTCGGCCGGTTCGTTCACGTTGCGCAGCGTCCCGGCCGCGACCTCGACCGCCACGGTCCGGCAGTGCTCGAGCGCGGCGCCGAGCCGGCGCTCACCCGCCGCGAAGGCGCGCTCGAGGGCGGGCTCCGCACGGCGGTTCACCCGCAGCAGCGCGGCGTGCCCGTGCCCGTCGGCGGCGACGGCGACGTCGACGTCGGCGGCACCTGCGATCGCGACCGTCCGCACCGCCTCGGCCGTCAGATCGGGCAGGTCGCACGCGGCGACGAGCAGGTCGGTGTCTTCGACGCGGAGGGCGGTCAGGATCCCACCCAGCGGCCCCTCCCCGGGCTGGTGGTCGGCGACCGGCTGGAGCCCCACGCTCGCGAGCTCGCCCGGGTCACCTCCGACCACGACGACCGGCGCGCACCCCGCCGCGGCCAGCGCGTCGACGACCCGTCGCACCATGGGCACCCCGTCGATCTCGATCAGCGCCTTCGTGCGGCCCATCCGTCGGCTCGCACCGCCGGCCAGCACGACGCCGACGAGGTCGGCCACGTCAGACTCCGGCCGGCACGCCGGCGGGGTCGAGCTGGGCCAGGAACAGCTCGCACCGCTCAGCCTCGTCGCGCTCGCCGATCGCCGCGGCCATGCGCTGCAGACCCAGCAGCGATCGCAGGAAGCCGTGGTTCGACGGAGCGCTCCACCGCACGTAGCCCGACCCTCGCCATCCGTTGGCACGCAGCGCGTCGAGCCCGCGGTGGTAGCCGACCCGGTAGGCCGCGTAGCGCTCGACGGGGTCGCGACCGAGGTCGCCCAGCGTGGCCCACGCGTCGAGGCACCGAGGGTGGTCGGCGACCACCTGGGCGACCGCGGCGCGCGGATCCGCCGCGGCGAGCGCCGATGCGAGCGCACTCGAGACGTGCGGATCGACGGGCGGCAGCACGGTGCTCGGCAGGCCGGACGACATCGTGATCGGTGCGTCGCTCATGTGGCGGATGCTACGGCCGTGCGCCGAGCGGTGCCTAGGGTGGCGCCCGTGCTGGGGATCACGCTCGACACCGCCAAGAACATCGCGATCGCCGCCGTCGCCGCCCTCGTCGCACTCACCGTGGCCTCGTTCTGGATCATGAAGAGCGCCACCCAGAAGATCGTGGCGGTGGCGATCCTCGGCCTGCTCGCGCTGCTCGCCTGGAGCCAGCGTGCGGCCGTCACCGACTGCGCCGATCGGGTCCGCGACGCGGTCGAGGCGGGCGTCGACACCGACACCACGTGCACGTTCTTCGGCATCGACGTGACGGTGCCCGACGTCACGGGCTGACCCGTCCCCGCATCTCACCAGCCGGCGGCACGGAGCTCGGCCGCGACCGCCGCGGCGTGCGTGAGCGGCCCTGCGTGCCGGGCCCCCGGCACCTCCACCGCGCGACTGCCCTCGACCATCGCGACGAGCTCGACGACGGCGCGCCGGTGGTGGCTGGCACCCTCGGCGCCGCACATCGCCAGCAGCGGTGGCATCGGCGTGCCCACGGGCCAGGCAGGGCCGCGGCGCAGATCGGCGAGCTCGGCGAGCATGACGGGCCCCTCGGCCCGTCGAGCGGCACGGGTCGCGGCGGGCAGCCGCTCCCAGCGCCGGTCGCCGATCAGGCGACGCATGAACTGCTCGGCGGCCTCCTCGGCGTCGGATCCGCCCGCGAGCGCTGCGCTCCCCGCCGTCGTCGAGGGCCACCACGGCAGCCACGACAGCGGCGGCTCGTACACCGCGACCGCCCGCACCAGGTCGGGCCGGCTGGCAGCCAGCGCGAGTGCCACGTCGCCGCCGTAGGAGTGACCGAAGACGTGCGCCGGCCGACCCGCCAAGATCGCGACCGCGTCGTCGACGTGGTCGGCGAGCCCGAACGGACCGTCGTGCGGCCGTGACCGGCCGTAGCCGCGCCGGTCGTAGCGCACGACGTGGGCGCGATCGTCGAGGTGCCGAGCCAGGCGTGCGAGCCCGGAGGCGCGGTCCATCGACCCGTGCACCAGCAGGACGACCGGTCCGTCGACCGGTCCCGAGGCCACGACGTGCAGCACGCCCGTCACGCGTGGCTCATCTCACCGTGACGACCCGCATCACGTCGGTCGCCGCACCACTGGGCCGATCGGGCGCCCCGGCCAGCACGAGCACCACGTCGCCCGCCGCGACGATCCCGTGCTCGAGCGCCCGCTCGACCGCGAACCACACCAGCTCGTCGGTCGACGAGTAGGTGTCGACGGCCAGCGGCTCGACGCCCCACGACAGCGACAGGGCGCGCACCGTCGACGCGTTCGGCGAGAGCCCGACGAGCCGGGCCTGCGGCCGGAAGCGCGCCATGGCCCGGGCCGTGCCACCCGATCGCGTGCAGCACAGGATCGCCGACGCACCCGCGTCGTGGGCGGCCTGCCAGGCCGCATGGGTCACGGCAGCGGTCACCACGTCGCCCCGCCACTCGCCGCGCGCCTGGTGACGGCCGAGCTGCTCGGCCCACCGGCGGTAGCTCGCCTCGGCCTCGGCCCGCGACGCCACTCTGGCCATGGTGCGCACGACCTCGACGGGATCGACGCCGATCGCCGTCTCCCCCGAGAGCATCAGTGCGTCGGTGCCGTCGAACACGGCGTTCGCGACGTCGCTCACCTCGGCGCGCGTGGGTGATGGCGCGACGGTCATCGACTCGAGCATCTGCGTGGCGGTGATGACCGGCACGCCCATGGTCACGCACCGCCGCACGATCGACTTCTGCAGGTGCGGCACGTCCTCGATCGGGCAGTCGATGCCCAAGTCGCCGCGGGCCACCATCACCGCGTCGGAGGCCTCGATCACGGCGTCGAGGTCGTCGATGGCCGCCCGCGTCTCGACCTTGGCGACGAGCAGCGCGCGGTCGCCGACCACGTCTCGCACCGCCGTGACGTCGCCCGCTCGACGCACGAACGACACGGCGATGTACTCCACACCGGCAGCCGCCATCGTCTCGGCCAGCTCGAGGTCCTCCTCGGTGGGCGTCGACAGCCGGAGCCGCTCCGACGACAGGTGCACCCCCGGTCGCCCACTCGCCCGCCCGCCGGTCTGCACCACGGCCTCGACCCCGGCGGGCGACGTGGCCTGCACCTGCAACGTGATGGCACCGTCGCCGAACACCACCCGGTCGCCCACCCGCAGGTCGTCGCACAGCGTGGGGTAGGCCACCGTCACCACCTCGGCGCCGCTCGGGCCGTCACCGGCGACGAGCCGCAGGGATCGACCCGGCACGAGCTCGATCCCCCCCTCGGGGAACCGCCCGGCCCGCACCTTCGGACCCGGCAGGTCCGCGAGCACCGCCACCGGCCGCGACGTCTCGGAGGCGGCTTCCCGCACCGCCGCGAGCCGCGCCAGGTGCTCGTCGACCGGGCCGTGGCTGAGGTTGAGGCGCACCACGTCGACCCCGGCGCGGACGAGCGCGACCAGCATCTCGTGGCTCGAGCTCGCCGGGCCGATGGTCGCCACGATCTTCGTCCGGCGTGTCACGCCTGCTTATCTAGTCCAGCGATGGAGCTCCTGCTGATCCGCCACGCCCTGCCGGTGCGTCGGGAGGTGACCGACGGCCCCGCCGATCCTCCCCTCGCACCCGAGGGCGTCGAGCAGGCGCGTCGCCTCGCCGACTACCTGCGCACCGAGCGCCTCGACGCCCTCTACACCAGCCCGCTGCGACGCGCCCGGGAGACGGCGGCACCGATCGCCGAGGTCCACGGGCTCGAGCCCGTCGTCGTCGACGGGGTGGCCGAGTTCGATCGCATGTCACCCGACTACGTGCCCGTCGAGGAGCTCAAGGCGGCCAACGACCCGCGCTGGCAGGCGATGCTCGAGGGGCAGT
>JALOLG010000191.1 GCA_025456105.1 Ilumatobacteraceae bacterium
CATGGCTGTACTCGCACATCACGAGCGGGCGGTCACCGCGGTACGCGGCGATCGCCTCGATCGTGGGGTACATCGGGCACACGACGTCGGTGGCCGCACGCCCGCCGTCGTCCCAGCCGTGGTGGAACACGGCGCCCTCGTAGTGCAGCGGGCGGGACGGATCGGCACGCCGGATCCACCCGGCGAGTGCGTCGTGGTGGGCGCCGTACCCGGACTCGTTGCCGAGCGACCACATGATCACCGACGGGTGGTTCGCATCGCGCTCCACCATCCGCGTGCCACGGGCGAGCCACGTGGCCCGGTACCGGGCGTCGTGGCAGAGGCTCGTGTTGTAGGCGTGGCTCTCGATGTTCGCCTCGTCGACGACGTAGAAACCGAGCTCGTCGCACAGGTCGAGCAGCCGCGGGTCGTTGGGGTAGTGCGAGCACCGGACGGCGGTGATGTTGTGGCGGCGCATCTCGAGCAGGTCGGCGCGCATGTCGTCGACCGTGACCGCCTTGCCCCGGTCGGGGTGGTGGTCGTGGCGGTTCACGCCGTGGACGGTGATGCGGCGACCGTTGACGCGGAGCTCGCCGTCGGCCACCTCCACCCGCCGGAACCCGACGAGCTGCGCGTGCACCTCGGCCGTGTGGCCGTGCGGGTCGACGAGCTCGGCCACCACGCGCACGCGCTCGGGCGTCTCGGGGGTCCAGGCTCGGGCGTGGGCCACCTCGAAGTCCATCGACACCTGGTGCCCCCCGAACAGGTACGGCTGCTCGAAGCGGTGGGGCACGACGCGGCGGACGGCGCGCGCCAGGCGTGCTCCCCCGAGCGACTCGACCCACGCGTGCACCTGCCAACCCGGCTCGGGCGGCACCCCACCGAGGACGACGCGCACGTCGGCGACGCCGACCCCGTCGGGACGCAGGTCGGTTCGGCACGCGAGGGCGTGCACGTGGGTGGCGCCGCGGGCCTCGACGAACACCTCACGGTGCAGCCCGGCCATCCACCACTGGTCCTGGTCCTCCACGTAGCTCTGCGCCGAGTAGCGCACCACCACGATGGCGAGCTCGTTGCGCCCGGTCTCGACGTGGTCGGTGACGTCGTACTCCGAGGCGAGCCGGCTGTCGGTGCCGTAGCCGGCGAAGCGGCCGTTCACGAACACCGCGTGGACGCTCTCGGCCCCGCCGACGTGCACCACGATCCGCCGGCCACGCCAGCGTGCCGGCACGGTGAAGGCGCGTCGGTAGACACCCGTCGGGTTGTGGTCCGGGAGCGCCGGCGGCGGCCCGGGGAACGGCATCTGGACGTTGGTGTAGTGCGGGTGGTCGCCCACGCCCTGCAGGGTCCAGTTGCCGGGCACCTCGACCGTGGTCCAGCCGCCACCGGTGGGTTCGGCGCGCACCGCAGACGGGGGGACGCGATCGGGGTGGTCGTAGAGGCGGAAGCGCCAGCGGCCGTCGAGCGAGCGCCACCAGGGCGACGCCTCGCGATCGGCCGCACGGGCCCCTGCGAGGTCGGGCTGGGCGGTGGTGGGCGGCCGCATCGGCAGGCGGCCGATGCTCACGACCTCCGGGTCGGCCCAGGGGCGGAGCTCACCGACGACGGGCAGCACGGCGCCGTCAGGCCGGGATCGAGCCGTGCACCCAGACGGGGATGCCCATCGGCATGAGGTTCGAGTCCCAGATGAAGTCCATGGCCGGCACGCTCACGCGCACGCAGCCGTGCGACGCCGGGTAGTTGGGGATGCTGTTCGAGCCGTGCACGGCGACGCCACCCACGAAGTACTTCGGACGGTAGATCTCACCGAGATCGCCCTCCCACCAGCCCTCGGGGCGCTCGCGGTTGACCGCGTGGAGCCCGGTCGGCGTGATCGACGAGCCGCGCTCGATCTTGGTCGGGTCCTTCTTGTTGACCGTCTCGTACGGGACCTCGGTGCCGGTGGAGGTGTTGAGGATCCACTCGGTGGCCCCGTCGCGGATGAAGAACAGCACCTGGCGGCTCTTGTCGACCTCCACCAGCGTGCCGGCCTCGGCCCGGCCCCGGGGCCGCTCGGTGATCGACGACATCAGCGCCGCGGTCTCCGGCCCGAGGACGCCGTCGGCGGCGAGCCCGTAGTACTTCTGGAACGCCATCACGGCCTGCTTGGTGGTGAGGCCGTACTCGCCGTTCGCGCTCTGCAGCCAGAAGCCGAGCTCGAGCAGGCGCCACTGGGCGCGCTCGGTCTGGGCGCCGCCCGAGGTGCCCACGGGCTGGATCGGCTCGGCCATCGCCGCGACGGGGACGACCACCGGCTCAGGCGGTGGCGGGGGCGCCGTCGTGGTGGTGGTCTCCTCGACGGGCGGGGGCGGCGGCACCGTCGTGGGCGGGGCCGTCGTCGTGGGCGCCGCCGTGGTGGTGGGCGCGAGTGTGGTGGTCGGCGGCAGCGTGGACGTGGCCGCGGTCGACGGCGCGTCGACCGCGTCGACGGCGGCGTCGTCGGTGGAGCTGGTGAGCACCGTGGAGCACGCGGCGATCGAGAGCGACGCCGCGCCCACGAGCGCGATGGCGACCAGCTCCTGGCGCTTCACCCCGTCGAAACTACCGGAGCGCCCTCGGGAATTCCTGTCATGCCGTGGTCCTACGAGTACGGATCGTGGTCGACCACCGTGGGCAGCTCGAACCACACCGTGAGGCCGTACTTGACGCCGCCGGTGAGCGGCAGCGTCTCGTGCGGATGGGTGACGAGCGATGGCCAGGCGAGCATCGAGCCCACCGGCTGGTCGGCGTTCGACCAGCCCTGCCGGGGGAACGTGAGCTCGGCGCCCTGGTACCCGTCGTTGAGGCGCACCGTCGCCGACACCTGGGCGATGTCGTGGTGGAGCCGCAGCACCTCCTGCTCGCCAGGCGCGTACCGGATCACGAACGCGTCGCGCAGGCCGTGATCGTCGATGAGGGGCCACACGGTCTGCAGACGCGGCCAGATGCGCTCGCTGAAGTCGGCCTGCACCCGCCGGAACAGCACCGGGCTGATCGTCATCAGCGACACCTCGTGGCCCGGCACCGGGTCGTCGGGTTGCGGCTCGAACGCGCCCGTGGCCTCGGCGGCCCGGACGAGCGCAGCGCAGAACGCCGGTGTCCAGCACGGCGTGAGCAGCAGATCGGGCGCCACCTCCACCAGGTCGTCGGCCGGGTCGAGGGCGTCGACGTAGCCGAGGACGCGCACGAGATCGTCGAGGTCGGTCACGGCTCGGATCGTTGCAGATCGGCGAGCCGCACCGGCTCGGGCGGGATCGTCGCCGGGTCGAACCGCTCGACGAGGTCGTCGGCGGCGACCCGCTCACCCGGGCGTGCCAGGCCGAGCGACGCGGCGAGCATCGACAGCACCTCGGCGGGGCCCGTGCCGGCAGCCGCGAGGTCGCGCATCGTGACCGCACCGTGGCGCTTCGCGAGCCGCACACCGTCGTCGCCCACCACGAGCGGGACGTGCAGGTACGTGGGCGTCGGCAGGCCGAGCAGCCGCTGGAGCAGCACCTGGCGCGGGGTCGAGGGGACGAGGTCGTCGGCGCGCACCACCTGGGTCACGCCCTGCAGCGCGTCGTCGACCACGACGGCCAGGTTGTACGCCGGGACGCCGTCGCCGCGGCGCAGCACCACGTCGTCGACCGCGCCGGCGATCTCCCCGAGGCGCTCGTCGACGAACGCCACGGTCTCGCCGTGAGTGCGGAGCCGGAGGGCCGGGCGCCGGCCCGCGGCCCGGCGCTCCGCCCGCTCGTCGTCGGCGAGATCACGGCACGTGCCGGGGTACGCGCCCTCAGGCAGCGGTCCGTGCGGCGCGCTCGCGGCCGATCGGATCTCGGCACGCGTGCAGTAGCACTCGTACACCAGGCTCTGATCGCGGAGGTGGGCGATCGCCGCCTCGTAGCGGTGGAACCGCTCGCTCTGGCGGACGACGACGCCGTCGTGGTGCAGGCCGAGGGCCGCCAGGTCGGCGAGCTGGGTGTGCTCGTGCTCGACCGACGAGGTGACACGGTCGAGGTCCTCCATCCGCACGAGGAACGGCACGCCGGCCGCACGGGCCGAGAGCCACGCCACCAGTGCGGTGCGCAGGTTCCCGAGGTGCAGCTCCCCCGTCGGCGAAGGTGCGAACCGACCGGCCATGCGGCCATTCTGGGCGCCGATGTCGCCCGGTCCTCGCACCCCGTCCGCTGCGAAGCGCGAGCTGAACCGGCGCGAGCGGCTGGCGATCGTGCTCGAGCGCGACGGGGCCGAGTGCGTGTGGTGCCGGCGGCCCCTCGAGGTGGGGCTCGTCGAGGCCACCACCGAGCACGTGGTGCCCAAGATCAAGGGCGGTCCGAGCTGGATCGAGAACGAGGTGGCGGCGTGCCGGCGCTGCAACGGCCAGCGCGGCCACCTCACCCCGGCCGAGTGGATCGACGAGTGCGAGCGCCGCGGGTGGGAGCCGAACCGCGAGGTGATCGTCGCCACGCTGCGGTCGCTGCAGGTCGCGATCGCCGAGCGCGGCGGCAAGCGGCGCGCCCGCCCCTACGTGGCCTCCCAGCTCCGCCGCCTCACGAAGCCCTGACCCGGGCGTCGTGCGTTTTCGTGATTGGGGGGTGTCCATATGACACC
>JALOLG010000192.1 GCA_025456105.1 Ilumatobacteraceae bacterium
GTCCGCTGCCACCGGCCCGACGTCGGCACGGTGCGGCTCGAGGTGGGCGGCGACCTGGTGCCCGTCGCCCCGTACGAGCTGGTCGAGCGCCTGCGCGCGTCCATCAACGTGCTCGGCCCGCTGCTCACGCGCTTCGGCCACGTGCGGATGTCGCTGCCCGGGGGCGACGACTTCGGTGCCCGACCCATCGACATGCACATCGCCGGACTCGAGGCGATGGGCGCCGAGTTCAAGCTGACCCACGGCGAGCTCGAGGCACGTGCCGACCGGCTCCGGGGTGCGCACGTGACGTTCGACTTCCCGAGCGTCGGCGCCACCGAGAACATCCTCACCGCGGCGGTGCTCGCCGAGGGCGTGACGGTGATCGAGAACGCGGCCCGCGAGCCCGAGATCATCGACCTGTGCGACTTCCTCACCTCGATGGGGGCGCAGATCGACGGCGCCGGCACGCCCGTGATGACGATCACCGGCGTGCGTCCCGACGAGCTCGGGCCGGCGCACCACGCCACGGTCGCCGATCGCATCCAGGCCGCCACGTACATCGCCGCGGTGGCGGTGGCCGGCGGCGAGCTGCGCATCGTGGGCGCCCGCCCCGAGCACATGCAGGTGCTGATCGCCCGGCTGCGCCAGACCGGGCTCGAGATCGACGCCACCGACCGGGGCCTGGTGGTGTCGTCGTCGGGCCGCCTCCGCTCGATCGACGTGTCGACGCTCCCGTACCCCGGGATCGCCACCGACTACAAGCCGCTCGTGATCACGATGCTGTCGGTGGCCGAAGGCGTCGGCATCGTCACCGAGAACCTGTACCCCGGTCGCTTCCGGTACGTCGAGGAGCTGCGCCGGCTGGGGGCCGACATCAGCACCGACGGCCCCCACGCCGTGGTGCGCGGCGTCCCCCGCCTCTCGGCGGCGCCGGTTCGGGCCCACGACATCCGGGCCGGCGCGGCGATGGTGGTGGCCGGCCTGGCGGCCGAGGGCACCACCACGATCACGGGTGTCGGCCACATCGATCGCGGGTACGACGACCTCGTGGGTCGCCTGCGGGCGGTGGGCGCCGGCATCGAGCGCATCGACGCCGGCTGAGCACCCGACCGATCAGGCGGGGGGCTCGCGGTCGCGCACCTGGGCGTCGACCCGGCGCTTCACCACGGCGAGCACGGCGACGATCACGAGGATCGGGCCGGCCACCATGAGGATCTCGTCCCAGCCACCCTGGTGGGCCACCACGGCAAGTGCCCGCATGGTGACGAATCGTACGGGTCGTGCTGGTTGAATGGTCGGGCCATGCGAGCCCAAGTCGAAGCCACGATCGAGGTCATCCGGCCGGCCCTGCAGGCCGACGGCGGTGACATCGTCCTGCAAGACGTCGACGAGGAGACGGGGGTCGTCACGGTCACCCTGGTCGGGGCCTGCGGCACCTGCCCGGCCTCGACCCAGACGCTGAAGGCCGGCATCGAGCGCATCATGCGCGACCGGGTCGACGGGGTCACCGAGGTGGTCAACGTCGCCGAGGCGAGCCTGTAGCGCGCGGGTCACCCATGAGCCGTCGTCACGCCCCCGTCCCCGAGCTCTTCGACGCCGCGCTGTCCGGCGACCGTGCCGCCGTCGCCCGTCTGCTCTCCATCATCGAGCGCGGCGGCGAGCCCGCCCGCGAGGTCGGTCGCCTCTCGCACCCGCGCAGCGGCCACGGCTACACGATCGGGCTGACGGGTGCGCCGGGCGCGGGCAAGAGCACGCTCACCAGCGCCACGATCGCCCATCTCCGCTCGCTCGAGCTCGAGGTGGCGGTGCTCGCCATCGACCCGTCCTCGCCGTTCACCGGTGGCGCCATCCTCGGCGACCGGGTGCGCATGCAGGACCACGCCACCGACCCGGGCGTGTTCATCCGCTCGATGGCCACCCGCGGGCACCTCGGCGGGCTGTCGCTGGCCACGCCCGAGGCGGTGCGGCTGCTCGACGCCCTCGGGCGGCGCTGGATCCTGGTGGAGACGGTCGGCGTCGGCCAGGTCGAGGTCGAGATCGCCGGCAAGGCCGACACCACCGTCGTCGTCGTGAACCCCGGCTGGGGCGACAGCGTGCAGGCCAACAAGGCCGGTCTCATGGAGATCGCCGACGTGTTCGTGATCAACAAGGCCGACCGGGCGGGCGTCGACCAGACCCGCCGCGACCTCGAGCAGATGCTCGACCTCTCCGAGCTCGGTCACGACTGGCGCCCGCCGATCGTCGCCACCGTGGCCAACACGGGCGAGGGGGTGTCCGACCTCTGGGACGCCGTCCTGCGGCACCGCGCCCACGCCGAGGCGAGCGGGCAGCTCACCCGTCGGCGCACGCACCGGCTCCGCGAGGAGCTGCGCGAGATCGTGGTCCAGCGCCTCTACGAGAAGGCGCGCGACCTCACCACCGGCGATCGCTGGGACGAGCTCACCGACGAGGTGCTCCACCACCGGGTCGACCCGTGGACGGCGGCCGACGAGATGCTCGCGCCCATCGACGCCTGACGGCCGTCCACTGGCGTCTCACGCGTGATACACCGTGCCCGTGGGTGACGTGACCATCCGGGACCTCCGCAACCACGGCGGCGAGGTGATCGACCGGGTGCTCTCGGGCGAGACCGTCGTCATCACCCGCTCGGGCGTGCCGGTGGCGGAGCTGGTGCCGCTGCCCCCGGAGGGTCTCGATGCTGCATCGCTGCTCGCCCGGTGGCGCAGCCTGCCGCCGCACGGCGGTTCGGGTGGGTCGCCGCCAACCTCCGCCAGGCCGGCCGCAAGCCGGCGGCGCAGGCGTACGACGCGCTGATCGCGGCCGTGGCGTTGGCCAACGAGCTCCCGCGCTACACCGTCGACCCCGCCGACTTCCAGGACATCGACGGCCTGACCGTTCGCTCGATACCGCACCCCGGTGCCGCCACAGCGGTCTGATCGCCCATCCCCGATCTGAGAGGATCGCGGCCATGGCACTGATCGAGCTCGAACGCCGTGACGACGGCGTGGCCGTCGTCACCCTCACCAACGGCAAGGTCAACGCGTTGTCGCAAGCGGTGCTCGCCGAGCTGCGCACGATCGCCGAGTCGCTCACCGCCGAACCTCCCGGTGCCGTGGTGGTGACCGGCGGCGAGCGCATCTTCGCAGCTGGTGCCGACATCTCGGAGTTCGGCGGGCCCGAGGAGGCCGGCCCGATCACCGCCGCCTTCCACGACGCGCTCGACGCCGTCGCCGCCATCCCGCGCTTCGTGATCGCCGCGGTGAGTGGCTACGCGCTCGGCGGTGGGTGCGAGCTGGCGCTGGCCTGCGACTACCGGATCGCCGGTGACCGTGCGGTGTTCGGACAGCCCGAGATCCTGCTCGGCATCATCCCGGGCGGCGGCGGCACGCAGCGGCTCGCTCGCCTGGTCGGCCCGAGCAGGGCGAAGGAGCTGTGCCTCACGGGTCGTCAGGTGCGCGCCGAGGAGGCGCTGCGGATCGGGCTCGCCGACGAAGTGGTGGCCGGCGACGAGCTCCATGCCCGGGCGCTGACGCTCGCTGCCGAGGTGGCTCGTGGAGCGCTCGTCGCGCAGGCGCTCACCAAGCAGGTGATCGACGCCGGGTTGTCCACGTCGCTCGCCGGTGGTCTGGCGCTCGAACGGGATGCGTTCGTGGAGGTGTTCCACTCCGACGACAGCCGGATCGGCGTCGCGAGCTTCCTCGAGCACGGGCCCGGCCGGGCCGAGTTCACCGGCCGCTAGCGACGACCTCGGTGTACACGTCGACGGTTCGAGCGGCGATCGCGTCCCACGAGTAGGTCGCATCGAGCAGCTGGGCGCCCCGCGTGCGCAGGTCGGCGGCGAGTGCCGCGTCGTCGAGCACCTCGAGGATGCGCGCCGCGAGCTGGTCGGCGTTGCCGGGCTCGAACAGCAGCGCCGACCCGGTCCCGCCGACGAGCTCGGCGAGTCCGCCCGTGTCGGCGACCACGAGCGGCGCACCGGCTGCGAGCGCCTCGAGCGCGACCACCCCGAACGGCTCGTAGAGCGACGGGATCACCACGCAGGCCGCTCGGTGGATGGTGTCGCGGAGCTGCTCGTCGGGCAGGTAGCCAGGGAGCTGCACCAGGTCGCCGACCCCCTCGATGTCGATCTGCGACTGCAGCTCGGGCAGGTACGAGCCGCGGCCAGCGATGATGCACTCGACGTCGGGACGACGCTGGCGCACCGACGTCAGGGCGCGGGCCAGCACCTGGAAGCCCTTCTCGTACTGCACCCGGCCCCACGTGAACACCAGCGGCGGGCCAGGTGGCCGCTCGACACCGTCGTGGCGCCACCAGGTCGGGTCGATCCCGTTCGGGATGCGCCGCACCGCGTCGGGGTCGAGCTCGAACCCGCCGACGATCTCGCGGACCATGAGTCGGGTGCTGGTGACCACGCGGCGCGACCGGAAGGCCAGCCACCACTCGATCGCGTTGATGTCGGCGGGCACCCCGGCAGGCAGGTGGCCGCCGTGGCGGCTCCGCTCGGTGCCGTGGAACGTGGTGACCAGCGGTGCACCGGCGAGCGTCGCGGCGGTGTCGGCCGCCCAGGCCACCTG
>JALOLG010000193.1 GCA_025456105.1 Ilumatobacteraceae bacterium
GACGCCAGCTGACACAGTCGTCGACGTCGTCGACGCCAGCTGACACAGTCGTCGACGTCGTCGGCGCAAGCTGACACAGTCGTCGTCGTCGTCGACGCCAGCTGATCGATCAGATGTCGAAGCCGACCGGCAGCCGGTCGGCCGGCCAGTCGAGCAGCGCCATCGCCTGGCGGCACGCGTAGCGATCGGTCATCCCGGCCACGTACCCCACGGCGCGCTCGAGCGCTGACCCGGCCTCGCCGCCCACCTCGCTCTGCTCGAGCAGCTCGGGGTGCGCCACGTAGTGATCCACGAGCGCGCGGAGCAGATCGATCACCGCGGCAGCCTGGTGCTGGCTCTCGGGTCGCAGGTAGATGCGCTCGTAGTTGAAGCGCCGGAACGCCGCGAGGGCCTCGGCGTCCTCGGCCGGCATGCCGACGCGACCGGTGTCGACAGCGGCGCGGATCATCGCCCGCACGAACACGCCGAGCTGCGACGAGCGGTCGCGCCCGCACCGGTCGGCCACGAGCGGTGGCAGCTCGTCGGGTGTGACCACCCCCGCTGCGACGGCGTCCTCGAAGTCGTGGCAGACGTACGCGATGCGGTCGGCCCACGACACGACCTCACCTTCGGGCGTGGCGGGCGCAGGCCGGCTCCACGAGTGGTTGCGGATGCCGTCGAGCGTCTCGGCGCAGAGGTTGAGCGGCACGAGCGTGACGTCGGCGCCCCAGACCGCGTGGTCGAACGGGAGGTACACCGACAGCGCGTCCTCGCTCGCGTGCCCGCCCGGCCCGTGGCCGCAGTCGTGCCCGATGGCGATCGCCTCGGTGAGCGCGACGTTGAGCCCGAGTGCGGTGGCGACCGAGCGGGCGATCTGGGCGACCTCCAGTGCGTGGGTGAGGCGCGTGCGCTGGTGGTCGTCGGGGAACACGAACACCTGCGTCTTGCCGGCCAGTCGCCGGAAGGCCGTCGCGTGCAGGATGCGATCGCGGTCGCGCTCGAAGCACGTGCGATGCGGGTCGGGGGCCTCCTCGCGGACCCGGTCGCCGGCACCACGAGCGCGGGTGGCGAGGCGCGACATCCGGGTGTCCTCGTCGTCCTCCCGAGCGATGCGGTCGACGAGTGCAGCGGTGCCCGGTCCCGCCCAGGAGTCCTCGTGCGCGAGCGCGAGGTCGCCGTGGTGGTGCCCGCGCATGGTGGCCGCCCAGCGCTCGGCCCGCTCCTGGAGCGAGGCGTCCGGCGATTGCACGACCTGCACGATAGGCCCGGCCAGTAGCGTTCTGTGGGTGTCGCAGTTCGTCGACGAGTGCCAGCTGAACGTCCGAGGGGGCGACGGTGGCGCGGGCTGCGTGTCGTTCCGACGTGAGGGTCCTGTCGTCAACGGTGGTCCCAACGGCGGCGACGGCGGCAAGGGCGGTGACGTGTGGCTCGTGGCCGACCACAACGTGGCGTCGCTGCTGGCGTTCCGCGATCACCCGCACCGTCGCGCCGAGAGCGGCGTGCACGGCAAGGGCAAGGACCTCCACGGTCGGCGCGGTGCGTCGCTCGAGATCGCCGTCCCCGAGGGGACGGTGGTCAAGGACCTCTACACCGGTGAGGTGCTCGCCGAGCTGCTCCGCCACGGCGATCGCTGGCTCGCGGCTGCCGGTGGGCGTGGTGGCCGTGGCAACGCCCGCTTCCTCAGCAACGCCCGGCGAGCGCCGTCGTTCGCCGAGCAGGGCGAGCACGGCGAGGAGCGCTGGCTGAAGCTCGAGCTGCAGCTCATGGCCGACGTGGCGCTCGTGGGGTTCCCGAACGCCGGCAAGAGCACCCTGATCAGCGTCATCTCGGCCGCCAAGCCGAAGATCGCCGATTACCCGTTCACCACGCTCGAGCCGAACCTCGGCGTGGTGCGCGTCGACGACCGCACCGAGTTCGTCGTGGCCGACATCCCCGGGCTCATCGAGGGCGCGAGCGAAGGTCGCGGGCTCGGCCACCGGTTCCTTCGCCACGTCGAGCGGGCACGGGTGCTGTGCCTGCTGCTCGACCTCGCCTCGATGGAGGGCACCTCGCCCCAGGAGCAGGAGCGGGTCCTGCTGCACGAGCTCGGCGACTACCGCCCCGACCTGCTCGAGCGTCCGCGCCTCGTGGTGGGCACCAAGGGCGACGTGGTGTCCCACGAGCAGCTGGCGGAGCTCGGCTTCACCGGTCACGTGATCTCGGCCGCCACGGGCCAGGGCGTCCGCGAGCTGGTCGGCATGATGGCGTCGGCCGTCCACGAGGCCCGCTCCGCCGTGCCCGAGTCCGAGGGCGTCGTCGTGCTCCGACCCGAGCCGGTCGGCGCGGTCGTCGAGCGGCTCGGTGACGGTGAGTTCCGCCTCGTCGGCCGCGACGTCGAGCGCGTCGTGGCGCTCAACGACATCACGACGGCCGACGCGCTCGCGTACATCGATCGCCGCCTCGATCGCCTGGGCGTTCCCCGCCTGCTCGCGCGCGCCGGCGCGCAGGAGGGCGACGTGGTGTGGATCGGTGACTTCAGCTTCGAGTACCAACCCGATCGGTGACGCCCGTGCGCATCGTGGTCAAGATCGGCACCTCCTCGCTCACCGACGGGCTCGGTGTGATCGACCGCGCCGCCATCGCCGCCCTGAGCGACCAGGTGGCGGCCGTTCGCTCGCAGGGGCACGACGTGGTCGTGGTGTCGTCGGGCGCGGTGTCGGCCGGCGTGGGCGTGCTCGGGCTCTCGGCCCGACCCACCGACATGACCACCCTGCAGGCCCTCGCCGCGCTGGGCCAGCCGCGCCTGATGGACGCCTATGCGACGGCGCTCGAGCGGCACGGGATCGTCCCGGCGCAGGTGCTCCTCGATCCGCACGACTTCGTCGACCGGCGGCAGTACCTCCACGCTCGGCGCACCGTCGAGCGGCTGCTCGAGCTCGGGTGCGTGCCGGTGGTGAACGAGAACGACGCCGTGGCCAACGAGGAGCTCCGCTACGGCGACAACGACCGCCTCGCCGCGCTCGTGGCCCACAACGTGGCCGCCGACCTGCTCGTGCTGCTCACCGACCTCGACGGGCTCTACACGGCCGATCCGCGCAGCGATCCCGGCGCGACGCTCGTGGCCGAGGTCCGCGCCGACGATCCCCTGCTCGCGATCGCTGCCGGCAGCAGCGGCACCGACCGGGGGAGCGGCGGCATGGCCAGCAAGCTCACGGCCGCCCGCATCGCATCGTGGTCGGGCATCCGCACGGTGATCGCCCGTGCCACGCGACCCGACGTGCTGGTCGACGCCGTCGCGGGCGAGGCCGTCGGCACCGCCTTCGAAGCCCATCGGCGGCACCTCCCGGCCCGCAAGCTCTGGATCGCGTTCGCGTCGCGGGTCGCGGGCGCAGTGGTGGTCGACGACGGTGCCCGGCGTGCGCTCACCGAGCGAGCGACCAGCCTGCTGCCGGCGGGCGTCACCGAGGTCGTCGGCACGTTCGGCGAGGGCGACACCGTCGAGGTTCGAGACACGACCGGGGCGGCGTTCGCCCGCGGGCTCGTGTACGTGTCGTCAGCGCAGCTGCGCGAGGTGGCCGGACGCCACACCCGCGACCTGCCCGAGGGCGTGGTGCACGAGGTGGTGCACCGCGACGACCTCGTGCTGCTGCCGAGCGGAGGATGAGGATCCGACTCCCGTCGTCGGCCCCCTCCAACCTGCGGTCGGCTCGGATCAGGACGTCGATGCCGCGGTTCGGAGCCGGCCGCGTGCCGTCGACGACTCGGACGCACGCACCAAGCTGCTCGCCTTGCCGAGCCCCCTGGCCGGCATGTTCGCGTAGATCGCTTCGTACTCGCCATCACGGACGAGGAAGGTCTCGTGCCAGATGCCCGCTCGGTCGTCCTTGCCGACGCGCCTCCAGTAGCTCCGCCACGCCGACAGGTGCGGGTCGTCGGTGTCCTTGGCGAAGGCCTCGAGATGCTCGAACGAGCGCCAGTACTGGACGTTGGCGAAGCCCATGCTCTCGTAGCCGAGCAGGCCCTTCTCCGGATGCTCGCTGAGGTACTTGAGCATGTGGCCCATGCCGCGCCGGCCTCCGAGATCGCGAGCGATCCGAAGCAGCTGCCAGGGCTTGTTGACACGTGCTCCGATGATGAAGACGACGAAATCGCCCTCGATCTCAGCGGTCCAGCGGCCTCGGTTGATCTCCGTCACGGCGACCTCCAATCTGATGCGACGGCATTGTCGCACAGGCCGCCCGGCCAGCGGACCGGTCTTCCAGCGATCAGCTGGCCGGCGGCTCGATGGGTGTCGCTGCGGTGCCGCCGCCGAGGCCGAGCTCGGCCCGCATCGCGTCGAGGCGGGCCTGGGCCTCGACGTTGGCCGTCGCCTGCTCGACCTCGAGCATGCGCACCTCGGCCGACTGCCCGGAGAGCTCCGACGCTGCCTTGGCCTTCGCGTAGCGGGCCTCGATCTTCTCCTGGACCTCGGCGAGTGTGGGCACGTCCTCGCCGACACCGGCCGTGAGCTGCGACATCGCCGAGTTGAGCTCCTCTTGCATCTTCGCCTGCTCGAGCTGGCTGAGGAGCTTGGACTTCTGAGCGATCTTGTCCTGG
>JALOLG010000194.1 GCA_025456105.1 Ilumatobacteraceae bacterium
TCGTTGAAGTCGCCCGTGCCCTTCGGCTCGACCGAGAAGTCGAACGGGAACAGCGCCAGCTTCGCCATGGAGAAGTTCTTGAGCCCGAAGGGGATGCCCAGGATCGTGATGCACAGCACCACGCCGAACAGCACGTGGCCGATGGCCAGCCACAGGCCGCCGATGATGATCCAGATGATGTTCATCACACCCTTGGAGAAGCGGTGGCCCCCGGACTCGGCGAGCTCGCGGCCGAAGGGCCACATCACGTAGCCGGCCAGCTTGAACGACTGGATGCCGAACGGGATGCCGATGAGCGTGAGGCAGGACAGCACGCCGGCGAGCACGTAGGCGATGCCCAGCCAGACGCCGCAGAGCACGAACCACACGATGTTGCCGATGGTCTTCATGGGGCCTCCCGTGCCGGGCGGTGACCTGTCGGTCGAGCGGGCCGCCCGGTGCGCGACCACGGTACCGGCGCCGGTGCCCGATGCGGTGGGCACGCCGGTCCCGTCGGTCCGGCCGGGCCGCTACGGTGGCCACGAATGACCTCGGTCGGTGCCGCGCTGTTCGCGGCGACGTCGACGGACCTGATGCAGGCGCGCTGGCTCATGGCGCTCTCGCTCGGTTCGCACATCATCCTGAGCTGCCTGGGTGTGGCGCTGCCCACGCTGATCTTCGTGGTGCACCGCCGGGGCCTGCGCAACGGCGACGCCGACGCGCTCGCGCTGGCCCGTCGCCTCGGCAAGTGCGCCGCGGTGCTGTTCGCCGTCGGTGCGGTCTCGGGCACGGTGCTGAGCTTCGAGATGGGCATCCTGTGGCCCGGCATGATGGGCACCTTCGGTGACGTCATCGGCCTGCCCTTCGCGCTCGAGGGCATCTTCTTCTTCCTCGAGGCGATCTTCCTCGGCATCTACCTGTACGGCTGGCGGGGCCTGCCCGCCCGGCTGCACCTCGCGACGCTCATCCCGATCGCCCTGTCGGGGGTGGCGGGCACGTTCTGCATCGTGGCGGTCAACGCCTGGATGAACAACCCCGCCGGGTTCGACCTGGTGACCTACGCCGAGACCGGGCGCGTCGTCGACGTCGACCCGTGGGCGGCGATGTTCAACGGCAACGTCTGGATCCAGTTCGCCCACCTGCTGCCGGCGACCTACGTCGTGACCGGCTTCCTGGTCGCCTCGGTCTACGCGGTCGGTTGGGCCCGTGGTCGACGTGACCGCCTGCACCGCCTGGGCCTCGAGGTCGGACTGCTGATCGGCTGCGTCGCCATCCCGCTGCAGCTGGTCACCGGTGACCTGATCGCCCGTCACGCGGCGGCGAACCAGCCGGTGAAGTTCGCGGCCATGGAGCTGATCCCCTCCACCGACAGCGGCGTGCCCATGACCCTGGGCGGCCTCTACATCGACGGCGAGGTGGTCGGGGCGATCGAGATCCCCTACCTGACCTCGCTCATCCTGGACTTCGACCCCGATGCGACGGTCGTCGGGCTCGACTCGGTGCCACCCGAGGACCGCCCACCGGAGAACGTGGTGCACCTGAGCTTCCAGCTGATGGTGCTGCTCGGCACCGCACTCGCTGCGCTCGCCGCGTGGACCGGCTGGGTCTGGTGGCGGCGACGCGACCTGCCCCGCTCGCGCTGGTGGCTGCGGGCGGTGATCCTGTCGGGTCCCGCCGCGGTGCTGGCGCTCGAGGCCGGCTGGACCACCACCGAGGTCGGCCGCCAGCCGTGGATCGCGTACGAGGTCATGCGGGTCGCCGAGGCGGTCACCGGTCAGCCGGGTGTCGGGGTGATCCTGGTCGGGTTGATCGCGGTCTACCTGGGGCTCGGGGCGAGCCTCTGGTTCGTGCTGCACCGCATGAGCGCCCGCTGGCGCGCCGGCGAGGAGGTCGCCACGCCCTACGGGCCACCCGGCGCCGAGCAGGAGCCGGTCGTGGTGGGCACCAGCGTCGGTGGCGCCAGCGAGCGCGGCGGTGACGGGGCCGGCAGCGGCGGCAGCGGTGAGGTGTCGCGGTGACGCTGGTCCGGGTGGTCATCAGCGTCGTGTGGGTCGGCGTGATCGCCTACGCCGTGTTCGGCGGTGCCGACTTCGGCTCGGGCTTCTGGGACCTGCTCGCCGGCGGTGACCGCCAGGGCGCCCGGCCGCGCCGCCGCATCGAGCGGTCCATCGGGCCGGTGTGGGAGGCGAACCACGTCTGGTTGATCTTCGTGCTGGTGTACCTGTGGACCGGCTTCCCCGACGCGTTCGCGGCGATCGCCACCACGCTGTACGTGCCGCTGTTCCTGGCGGCGGCGGGCATCGTGTTCCGCGGCGGCTCGTTCGTGTTCCGCAAGTCGTCGACGACCCTGGGCGAGGCCCGCTTCTTCGGCGCGTTGTTCGCCCTGTCGTCGGTGATCACACCGTTCTTCTTCGGCGCCGCGGTCGGCGGTGTGGCGTCGGGGCGGGTGCCCGCCGAGGGCAACGGTGACCCGTGGTCGAGCTGGATCAACCCCGCCTCGTTGCTCGGAGGGGTGCTCGCGGTCGCCGTGTGTGCCTGGACCTCGGCGGTGCTGTTGACCTCCGACGCCCACCGTGACGGCGAGGCGGACCTGACCGCCTACTTCCGTCGTCGGGCGCTGGTCACCGGCTTCGTGGTGGGCGCCATCGCGCTGGTCGGCGTCGTGGCGATCGAGACCGATGCCGACACCCTCGCCTCCGGTCTGCACGGTCGGGCGCTCGCGTTGGTGCTGCTGAGCGCAGCGTGCGGGCTCGCTGCGATGTGGCTGCTGCACCGCGACCGTCCGTCGGCGGCGCGGTTGCCCGCTGCGGGTGCCGTGGTCGCGATCGTCGTCGGCTGGGGTGTCGGTCAGTACCCGTGGATGCTCGTGGACCAGGTCACCATCGACCAGGCGGCAGCGCCCCCGGCCACGCTGTGGGCGTTGCTGGTGGCCTTCGCCGGCGCCGCGCTGCTCGTCGTGCCGGCGCTCATCTGGATGCTCGTGCTCACCGACGAGGGCCGGCTGGAGCAGCGCGGCGAGCTCGACGACTCCTCCCAGGCCGTGCTCGACCGGTTGCAGGCTTCCGCCGGCGACGCCACCCGCTGAGGTGGCGCCGGACGGCCCGGATCAGAGCGCCGCGGCCCGCAGGCGCTCGTTCTCCTCCTCGAGCTCGGCCAGGCGGTGCGCCAGGCCGCTGAGCAGCGAGCGGGAGAGTCGGGGCAGGTCGTCGAGCAGGGTGTGGAACCCGCGGCGGTCGAGCACCTCGAGCACCAGGTCGGTCCGCGCGACGACCGAGGCGGTGCGGGTGATCGAGTCGAGCAGGGCGACCTCGCCGAAGTAGTCACCCGGGCCGATCACCGCGACGGTCACACCGTCCTTGACGATCTCGGCCTCGCCCTCCACGATCAGCGCGAACTCCTGGCCCAGGTCGCCCTGGGTCATCACGGTGCGCCCGGCGGCGACGTTCACCTCGTCGGAGAGCCGATCGATCTCGTCGAGCTCGTCGGCGGTGCAGCCGGCGAACAGCGGGAGGTTGCGGATCCTGGCGTGACGTTCTGACCTGGCGCTCACGTCCGTCACCCTAGCCACCGCCCCCACCGCCGCGACGGCCGGCGGGCTGTGCAACGATGCGGCCCGACACTGGTCCTTCCGGGGGGCGACGATGGTGAAGATGTTCGCGTTGCTGCGGCGACGGCAGGGGATGACGACCGAGGAGTTCGTCGAGCACTGGCGTGACCGGCACGGGCCGCTCATCGCGGGGGAGCCCAGCCTGGCCCGCCACATCGTGCGCTACGAGCAGCACGTGCGGCACCGGCCCGACCTGCTGTCGGGCACCGAGGACTGCGACGGCGTCGCGGTGCAGTGGTTCCACTCGATCGACGACTTCGTGGCGTTCATGTCCGAGCCGAAGTACGCCGAGCTGATCGCTCCCGACGAGCGGCGCTTCCTCGACATGGACCGTGTCGAGTTCATCGTGACCGACGAACCGAACGTCGTGATCGACGGCGACGTGGCTCGATGAGCCCGTCCGGTGGCGCGACGAGCCCGTCCGGTGGCGCGGTGGTGACCGGTGGAGCATCGGGCATCGGCGCTGCGGTCGTGCGTCGGCTCGCCGCCGACGGTGTGGCCGTCGCCGTGGTCGACCGTGACGCCCGTGGCGCCGAGCGCATCGCGTCCGAGGTGGGTGCGCTCGCGCTGGCCGCCGACGTGGGCGACAGCGCACAGCTCGACGCGGCGCTCGAGCGCGCGGCCGACGAGCTCGGAGGGCTGCGCCACCTGGTCAACAACGCCGGCGTCGGCAACCTCAAGCCGCTGCAGGACTACAGCGACAAGGAGGTGGACCTGATCTGGCGGGTCAACGTGGCGGGCACGTTCTCGGGCCTGCGGACCGCCGTGCGCCTCATGGCCCCGGGCTCGTCGATCGTCAACGTCGCGAGTGTCTCGGGTGTGCGACCGACCCGGGGTGAGGCGCCGTACTCGGCGGCCAAGGCTGCGGTCGTCGCGTTGACCCAGGCCGCGGCGCTGGAGTTCGCACCCGACATCCGGGTCAACTGCGTGTCGCCCGGGTTCGTGCGCAC
>JALOLG010000195.1 GCA_025456105.1 Ilumatobacteraceae bacterium
CGCAGGAAGTTCGTGAGCTGGAACGCGTTGCCGAGGTCGCGTGCGTGCGGCAGCGCGGCCGCCAGGTCGGTCGGCTCGAGGATCGGCAGCATCATCTCGCCGATCACGGCGGCGGAGCCGTCCATGTACACGAGCAGGTCGTCCCAGGTCTCGTACGACTCGACGGTGAGGTCCATCGTCATCGAGCGCAGGAAGCGCTCGAACGCCCCCGGGTCGATGTCGAAGGCGCGCACGGTGTGCACCACCGCCTTCAGGACGGGATCGTCGGAGCGCCCGCGCTCGAGATCGGCGAAGAACCGCTCGCCGAACGCCGCGAGCGCCGCGGCCCGCTCGGCCACCGGGATCTCACCGTGGCCACCGGCGGGGATCTCGTCGACGATGTCGTCGGCGTAGCGGGCGAACCCGTACAGGGCGTGGACGTGGTGCCGCTTGACCCGCGGCAGCACGAGCGTCGACCAGTAGTACGTCGTGCCGTGGCGCTGGTTGAACTGGCGGCACAGCTCGTACGACTCCTCGAGCGTGACCGGGTGGTCGGGCAGGAGCCGGGTCGTGGGCGTGGGCGGACGGCGGCGGAGCATCGCGCCGCTCACCACTTGACGATGGCCGTCTCGCGGGCGTACCGGTCGACGCGCTCGGCGGCGAGCTTGCCCGACACGAGCACCATCGGGACACCCACGCCGGGCAGCGTGGACGAACCGGTGAAGACCAGGCCGGGCACCCGCTTGTCGACGTTGCTCGGACGGAACGGGCCGGTCTGCAAGAACGTGTGCGCCAGGGCGAACGGGGTGCCGCGCTCCATGCCCATCGCCTCCCAGTCGAGGGGGTCGTAGATGCGCTCGACGACCACGTCGGTGGGGTAGCCGAGGCCGGCCACCCGAGCGCGCAGCTCGGCGGTGATGCGCTCGCGCTCGCGACCCCAGTCGACGCGACCGTCGAGGTTGGGCGTGGGCTCGAGCACGTAGATCGACGAGCAGCCCTCGGGTGCCAGCGACGGGTCGTCGAGCGAGTGCAGCGTGACGAGGATCGACGGGTCGGGCATCCGGACGCCGTCGTGGATGAGCGCCTTGAAGGAGCCGTCCCAGTCGTGGCCGAAGTGGATGTTGTGGTGCGCCGCCTCGGGCGGCGGGGTGCCGCGCACGCCAGCGACCCACAGCACGCACGACGGCGAGTACTTCCCGCGTCGCGCGGCACGCGGTGCGTCGACCCCGCCCAGCAGCGTGCGGTACGCCACCGGCAGGTCCGCGTTGCACACGACGGCGTCGGCGGCGATGCGGTCGCCGCCGGCGATCTCGACGCCCGACACCGTGCCGTCGCCGGTGCGCATGATGCGAGTGACGTCGGTGCCGTAGGTGATCGAGACGCCCGCCTTGGTGACCGCGTCGGCCAGCCCGGTGGCCATCGCGTGCATCCCGCCCTCGGGCACGAAGACGCCTTCGACGGAGTCCATGTAGGTGATCACCGCGTAGAGGGCGAGCGCCTCGTACGGGGCGAGCCCGGCGTACATCGACTGGAAGCTGAAGATGCGCTGCAGCCGCTCGTCGTCGAAGAACGACGCCACCTTCTTGCCGAGCTTGCCGAACCCCCCGAGCTTCACCAGCCGCAGACCGGCCCGCCACGGCTTCACGAGGTCGAGCACCGAGTCGAAGTTGGCGTCGATGAAGTGCGCCATCTCGACCCGGTAGAGCTGCTCGAGCCAGTCGCAGAACCGCCCAAACGCCTCCGCCTCGCGGTCGTCGGCGAACGCACGGATCTCCTCGGTCATCGCCTCGCGCCCGTGGCGCACGTGCAGCGTCGACCCGTCGGCGTAGCAGGCCCGGTACATGGGGTCGACGGGCTTGACGGTGAGGAAGTCGGCCATGTCGGCGCCGACCGCCGCGAACGCGTCGGCGAGCAGGTTCGGCATGGTGAGCACGGTCGGGCCGTTGTCGAGCCGGAAGCCGGCCTCGGCGATCATCCCGGCGCGACCGCCCGGGATCGCCTCGCGCTCGAGCACCGTCACCTCGTGACCCGAGCGCCGGAGGTGGGCGGCGGCCGACAGACCCCCGAGCCCGGCACCGACGACGATCACCTTCACGTCTGCCTCCAGCTCACGAAGCGGGCGAGCTCGACGAGCTCGTCACGGGCCGGCGGCGCCAGCGCCAGCCGGTCGAGCGATGCGATGGCCGACTCGGTCAAGGCCGTGATGTGGGCCTCGAGCGCTTCGAGCGCCCCGGTGTCGACGATGACGCGCTGGATGCCGGCGACCTCGTCGTCGTCGAGGTCGGGCGCGCCGACGCGGTCGAGCACCGTGCGCTGGGACGGCGTCGCGGCCGCGACGGCCCGTGCGAGCAGCGGGGTGGGCTTGCCCTCGCGGAGGTCGGTCCCGACGGGCTTGCCGGTGACGGCCGGGTCGCCGAACGCACCCATCACGTCGTCGCGCATCTGGAACGCGTCGCCGAGGGGCAGGCCGTACGCGCTCAGCCCACGCAGCCACCCGTCGAGATCGTCGGGCTCGGCGAGCGCGGCGCCGAGGTGGAGCGGCCGCTCGATCGTGTACTTGCCGCTCTTGTAGCGGCAGATGCGCTCGGCACGCTCGACGTCGCGGATCGACCGGGCAGAGCCGAGCAGGTCGAGGTACTGCCCCACGTTCAGCTCGACCCGCAGCTCGTTCCAGATCGACCACACCGCCGGCGGGGCACCCGTGAGCAGCTGGTCGGCGTACACGTAGGCGAGGTCGCCCACGAGGATCGCGACGCCTTCACCGAAGCGGCGCGACTCGCCGGCCCAGGCGCCGTCGCGGTGCTCGTCGCGGTAGACGGCATGGGTGGTGGGGGTGCCCCGGCGCCGGTCGGCGTCGTCCATCACGTCGTCGTGGAAGAGCGCGAACGCGTGCAGCAGCTCGAAGGCGGCACCGGCGTCGACCACGCGCGGGTCGTCGGGATCACCACCGGCACCGACGAACCCCCAGTGGCAGAAGGCCGGGCGGAGCCGCTTGCCGCCCGCCAGCACGAGCCGGCCGATCTCGTCGATCGGCGCGGCGAGGTCGGGGTCGAGCGCCGCCCAGCGCTCGCGCTCGGCGGCGAGGAGCGCATCGAGCCGCGCATCGATGCGCGCCGCCACGACGGCGAGGGCGGCGGGGGCGGCGGCGAGCACCGCGCCAGGCTACGCCCGGTCGTCGGCGGGTGCGCCGTCCTGCTCGGCCGCGTCGAGCTCGGCCACCACCTGCTCGATCTGCAGGCGCGCCGCGCTGATGCGCGACCGGCACACCGCGACGAGCTCGGCCGCGCGCGCGACGCGCTCGGCCAGCACGTCGACGTCGACGTCGGCGGCCTCGAGCTCGCGCACGATGGCATCGAGCTCGGCCAGTGCGGCGGCGTACCCGGGATCGGAGGACTCGGTGCTCATCGTGACGGCTCCTGGGGGTGCTCGGGCGTGACGGTGCTCGTGATCGTGCCGTCGGCGACGGTGGTGACGAGTGCGGTGCCCACCGGCGCATCGTGCACCGAGCGCACCGCCGCGCCATCGGCACGACGGGTGATCGACCACCCGCGTGCGAGCAGGACCGCCGGGTCGAGCAGCTGCACGTGCGTGGCCAGCGTGTCGAGGCGACGCTCGGCCGCAGCGAGCCGGGCCGGAGCGGCGCGCACCACGCGATCGGCGCGGCCGGCGACGGCGGCGTCGGCCCGATCGAGCTGGCGCGGGGCCGACGCCGCCACGCGCTCGACCCGGTGCGCTAGCGCGGTCGCCGCCCGATCGGCCGCGGTGCGGGTGAGACCGTGCAGCCGGTCGGTGCGACGCGCCGTGCCGGCCTCGGCATCGGCCAGCGACCGCAGCGCCAGCGCGACGGTGCTCGACCAGGCCCGCTCAGCCGTCGCCAGCGCACCCGCAACCGCCTCGACGAGCGACGCGGCGCACGCGGTCGGGGTCTTGAACGCAGAGTGCGCGACCTCGTCGGCGACGCTGCGGTCGGTCTCGTGACCCAACCCGGTGAGCACCGGCACGGGCGCCGTGGCGATCGCGACGGCGATCGACTCGGCGTCGAACACGGCGAGCTCGTTGCGGGCCCCGCCGCCGCGGATGACGACGATCACGTCGAGGTCGTCACGGCGCGCGAGCGCGCGGATCGAGGCCGTCACCATGGGCACCGCCCACTCGCCCTGCACCCGGGTGTCGACCACACGGAGGCGGAAGCCGAAGCCGCTGCGCTGCAGCTCGTCGTGGAAGTCGTGCCACGCCGCCGACCCGACGCTCGTGACCACACCCACGCGCAGCGGCACCACCGGCAGCGAGTGGCGTCGGTTGGCGTCGAGCAGCCCACTCGCCACCAGCCGACGCACCACCTCGTCGCGTGCGAGCGCCAGATCGCCCAGCGTGAACCGCGGATCGACGCCGCTCATCTTGAGCCCGAGGCGACCGGTGGGCGCGAACACGTCGAGGTGCCCGAAGATGCGCACCTTCATGCCGTCGCCCAACCGCAGCCGGTGCTTGGCGAGCAGCGGGCGCAGCTTGGCGCGGACGTTCGCGAAGAACGAGACGTTGAGCACGGCCTTGCCG
>JALOLG010000196.1 GCA_025456105.1 Ilumatobacteraceae bacterium
GCGATCTGGCCGAGTTGTGGCTGCACACGAACAGCGCACGGCCGAGCGGTCGGGGCGCAGTCGGGACGAGCTCGGCGAGCGACGCGTGGCACAGGCGCACGTACCGACGGCGCTTGTCGCCCGCCGACACGAAGCGGCGCACGAGGCCTGCCTCCTCGAGCACGTCGAGGTGGTGGGCGAGCAGGTTCGTGGCGAGGCCGTGCCGGGTGCCGAGCTCCTTGGGTGACCGGTCGGAGCGGGTCAGGTCGTCGACGATCGCCAGCCGGGTGGGGTCGCCGAGCGCCGCGTGGCGGCGGGCACGATCGAGGAGGCTGGTGGCGGGCACGTGGCGACGATACCGACGTCGCGCGGATCAGTCAACAAGTGTTGAGTGATCGTCGCGAACGGCCGACGGCGCCAGGATGTCGCCGACGGCACGGAGCTGGTCGTGGCGGAGTCGGAACCACGCCCACTTGCCGCGCTGCTCGCGCTCGAGCACGCCGGCGCGCACCAGGAGCGAGAGGTGGTGGCTGGTCGTGGGCTGGCTCCGGTCGAGCAGCTCGGGCAGGTCGCACGCGCACACCTCGTGGCCCGGCGCGGCGGCGACGATCGAGACCAGGCGGAGCCGGACCGGGTCGGCGAGCGCCTTCATCACCGCGGCCAGCTGGTGCGCCTGCTCGTCGTCGATCACGTCGGCGCCGAGCGGCGCGCAGCACACGACCTGTGCCGGGTGGGACGTGGCGTCGGGCACATTCATATTGACATCTGTCGATCTGTTGCTAACGTATCGATCAACGTCAAAGTATCACCCCAGGAGGGCACCCATGCGTCTGCAGCTGGCACTCAACGTCACCGACCTCGACGCCGCCGTCGACTTCTACTCCAAGATGTTCGGCACGGCGCCGGCCAAGCGCAAGCCCGGCTACGCCAACTTCGCGATCGCCGAGCCGCCGCTGAAGCTCGTGCTCTTCGAGGGCGCCGGACCCGACGGCTCGATCAACCACCTGGGCGTCGAGGTCGAGTCGTCGGCCGAGGTGGTCGCCGCCGAGTCACGGCTCGCCGCCGAGGGCATCGGCACCACGGGCGTCGACGACACCGTGTGCTGCTACGCGGAGAAGGTCGAGACCTGGGTGACCGCGCCCGACGGGAACCGGTGGGAGTGGTACGTGAAGACGGCCGACGCCGAGCAGCTCACGCCGGGTGGCTGCTGCGGCTGAGCCGCGCTACTCGCCGTCGGCCGGGGCCGAGGCGAACACGTCGAGGCCCAGGTGCGCCGACAGGTAGGCAGCGGCCAGCTGGCCGCGGACGCTGTTGCCGGCGTCGTCGAGCAGGGGTGAGTAGGTGCCGAGGCCTCCCTTGCCGGGTGACACGGTGACGATGCCGCCGCCGATCCCCGACTTGCCCGGCAGCCCCACCTCGAACAGCCAGTCGCCCGACGTCTCGTACAGCCCGGCTGTCGTCATCACGATCAGCGTGTAGCGGCACGTGTCGGCGTCGACCACCCGGTCGCCCGTCACCGGGTTGACGCCGCCGTCGGCGAGCGTGGCCCCCATGACGGCGAGGTCACGGGCGGTCACGGCGAGGCAGCACTGCCGGGTGTAGAGGTCGAGCGTCTCGAACGGGTCGGCGTAGATCGCTCCGAGCTCGGCGAGCCGGGCGACGATGTCGCGGTTGCGGAGGTTGGTGGCCGACGCCGACTGGTAGGTCTCCTCGTCGAGGCGCAGGTCGCGCCCGGCGAAGCGCGACATGGTCGAGTGCAGCACCTCCCAGCGGTCGTCGGCGGTGGCGCCCGGCACCAGGCTCACCGTGGCGATCGCCCCGGGGTTCACCATCGGGTTCGTCCGGCCCTCGCGCCCGGGGTCGATCGCCTCGAGCGCGTTGAACGGCAGCCCGGTGGCGTTCACGCCCAGCCGACGCTGCGCCCCGACCGGACCGATGGTGTCGCACACGAGCGCGAAGGCGAACGGCTTCACCACGCTCATGATCGGGAACTCGACGTCGCAGTCGCCGACGGCGTGGACGCGACCGAGCACGTTCGCCACGCAGATGCCGAACTGCGCCGGGTCGGCGCGCTCGAGCGCGGGGTAGACGGTGGACAGCGCTCCGTCGTCGACCGCGACGAAGCGGTCGTGCGCCTCGGCCACGAGCTCTTCGACCGTGGGCTCGTTCGGCAGGCTGCCGGTGGAGACGTAGCGGGGGCGATCGGCGTCCACGACGCCATCTTGGCCCAGGGCGCCGGCGGGCTGACGCCTAGCGTGTCGCCGTGTCCGACGAGTCGACTGCCGGCTGGCGCATCGCCGCCGACGACCGCACGGGTGCGCTCGACCTGGCGGCCGAGCTGGTGCCGGCCGTCGGCCCGGTCACCGTCACCGTCGGACCGACCTCGGAGGGACCCGTCGTCGATCTCGACACGCGCCACCGCAGCGAGGCCGAGGCGATCGACCGGACGACCGCGCACGAGCGGACCTGCACCGGGTGGCGGGCCCACAAGATCGACTCGATGCTGCGAGGGCACTGGGCCGCCGAGCTCCGAGCCCGAGCGGCGGTGCTCGGGCGCCGGATCGTCGTGCTGCCGGCCTGGCCGGCGATGGGGCGCACATGCCGGGGCGGCGTGGTGGAGGTGCACGGGGAGCCGGCGGGGCGGCCCGCTGCGCTGCTCGGCGCCGACGAGGTCGTCGGCGCGGACGCCCTCGAGGCGTGGCTCGCGGGCGGGGCAGCGGCGGCCGTGTGCGATGTCACCGACGAGCACGAGCTCGGCGCACTCGCAGTGCGGCTCGCCGCAGTGCCCGAGGTCCTGGTGGCCGGGCCGGCGGGTGCGATCGGGGCGGTCGTGCGCGCCCGGTCCGGCGGCGCCGTGACGCCCCCGGCGTCGGCGGTGCTGGAGCCGCCGGTGATCGTCGTGTGCGGCAGCGCCAGCGCGGTGGCCCGCGAGCAGGTCGAGCGCCTGCGCGCGCGGGTCCCCGAGGTGGAGATCCTGGTGCCCGCGGCCCGACAGGGCCCGCTGGACCGTGCCGTGGCGACGGTGCTCGCCGACTCGGCTCGCGAGCGGATCGCGGCGCTGCGGGCGCGGACCGTCGTGGTGGTTGGCGGGGACACCGCCGCCGCGCTCCTGGGCGAGGGCCCGCGGGTGGTCGGCGGCAGCGTGGCGCGGGGCGTCCCGTGGAGCCGCGCGGCCGACGGATCCGGGCCGCTCGTCGTGACCAAGGCGGGCGCGTTCGGCGGCCCGGACCTGCTCGCCGACCTGCTGGCCGACCGGCCGCTACCGTCGGCGTCGTGAGCGGGCCGATCGCGATCACGATGGGTGATCCCTCGGGCGTCGGGCCCGAGATCGTCCTGCGGTGCGCCGCCGACGGCACGCTCGGCGACGACGTGGTCGTCTACGGCGATGCCGGGATCCTGCGGCACGGGGTCGAGCTCCTCGGCCTCGACCTCGACGTGGCCGACGTCCCGCTCGTCGATGCCGGGCTGCTGGGAGCCGCCGACCACCGGCCGGGGGTCCTCGACGCGGCGTCGGGCGCTGCGGGGCTCGAGTACGTGCGGCTCGCCACCCTGGCTGCGCTCGACGGCGCCGTGGCGGCGATCGTCACGATGCCGATCAACAAGGAGGCGACGCAGCTCCGCCACCCCGGATTCGTCGGGCACACCGAGTACGTGGCCGAGCTGACCGGCGCCCGGAGCGTCACGATGATGCTCACCAACGGCGACCTGGCGGTGACCCACGTCAGCACCCACTGCTCGCTCGCCGAGGCGATCGAGCGGGTCACCACCGAGCGCGTCCTCGACGTGGTGCACCTGACGCACGACGCGCTGCGCCGGTTCCTCCCCGCTCCGCGGATCGCCGTGTGCGGGCTCAACCCGCACGCGGGGGAGCACGGCCTGTTCGGATCCGAGGACGCCGAGCGGATCGCGCCGGCCGTCGTGGCGGCCCGCGCCGAGGGCATCGACGCCGTGGGGCCGCTGCCGGCCGACACGGTGTTCCACCAGGCGGTGCACGGGCGGCGCTACGACGGGATCGTGTGCATGTACCACGACCAGGGCCACGCGCCGATGAAGCTGCTGGCGTTCGAGACCGGCGTGAACGTGACGCTCGGGCTCCCGATCGTGCGCACGTCGGTCGACCACGGGACGGCGTTCGACATCGCGTGGACGGGTCGGGCGTTCACGGGGTCGCTGCCGGCGGCGGTCGCCACCGCCCGGCGGCTCGTCAGCCCGTGACCAGGGGGAGGCCCTCCTGCGACCACGAGATCACGCCACCCTCGACCTCGGTGACGTCCTCGAAGCCGAGCTGGCGCATCATCTCGAGCGCCTGACCGCTGCGGTTGCCCGAGCGGCAGTAGAGGAGGTAGGGGACCCCCCGGTCGAGCGCAGCGAGCTGATCGGCGAAGTCGGCGCGGTAGAAGTCGAGCAGCTCGGCGCCCTCGAGGTGGCCCTCGGCGAACTCCTCGGGCGTGCGCACGTCGAGCACGACGAGGTCGGCCGGGGGAGCGTCGAGCAGTGCGGCAGCTTCGGTGGCAGGGACGCGGACGAGGTTCATGGCGGTGGT
>JALOLG010000197.1 GCA_025456105.1 Ilumatobacteraceae bacterium
GACGCCTACGTGCGCACCTTCGACCGCCTCGGGCTGCCCTACGTGATCGTGTCCGCGATGTCGGGGGCGATGGGTGGATCCGCGAGCGAGGAGTTCCTCGCCCCGATCGAGGTGGGCGCGGACACGTTCGTGCGCTGCCCGTCGTGCGGCTACGCCGCGAACGTCGAGGCCTACGACACGCCTGCCGTGCCGATGGCCGATGCGCCCGGCCTGCCGCCCGCTCGGGTCGTCGACACACCGGATACCCCCACGATCGCCACGCTGGTCGACCACCTCAACGCGCACCCCGATCTCCGCCGCGCCGACCGCGCCTGGGAGGCCGCCGACACCCTCAAGAACGTGCTCGTGGTGCTGCGCCAGCCCGACGGTGCGCGCGAGCCGCTCGCCGTGGGCGTGCCTGGCGACCGCGAGGTCGACCTCAAGCGCCTCGAGGCGCAGGTGAGCCCCGCCGAGATCGAGGCCTTCGACGACGCCGCGTTCGCCGCCACCCCGGTGCTCGCCAAGGGCTACATCGGCCCCGGTGCGCTGGGCCAGGCGTCGGCGAGCGGCATCCGGTACCTCGTCGATCCCCGGGTGGCCGACGGCACGGCGTGGGTCACCGGCGCCGACCGCGACGGCCACCACGTCGTCGGCCTCGTGTGCGGCCGTGACTTCACCCCCGACGGCACGATCGACGTCGCCGACGTACGAGCCGGCGACACGTGCCCCACCTGCGGCCACGAGGTCGAGATCGCCCGGGGCGTCGAGATCGGCCACATCTTCCAGCTCGGCACCAAGTACGCCGACGCACTCGGGCTGCAGGTGCTCGACCAGCACGGCGAGCGGGTCACGGTCACGATGGGCTCGTACGGCATCGGCGTCTCCCGGGCCGTGGCGGCGATCGCCGAGTGCACGCACGACGAGCTCGGCCTGTGCTGGCCGCCCGAGATCGCGCCTGCGCACGTCCACGTCGTCATCGCGGGCAAGGAGGGCGGTCCCCAGCGCGCCGTCGGCGAGCGGGTCGCGGCCGAGCTCGAGGCGGCCGGGCTGCGCGTGCTGCTCGACGATCGCGAGGGCGTCTCCCCCGGCGTTCGCTTCAAGGACGCCGAGCTCCTCGGCATGCCGGTCATCGTCGTCGCCGGGCGCGGGGTCGACGACGGGCTGCTCGAGCTGCGCGACCGCCGCACCGGCGAGCGCGACGACGTCGCCGTCGCCGACATCGTCGCCTCGGTGACGTCGCGCCTGGCCTGAAACCCACGGGGCGCTTGCTTCGCTTCGCACGTAGGGTCGGCGGCATGCCGATGTTCGTGATGGTCCGCCGTGTCCGGCGGACGACCTCGCCGGTGGGGCTGGCACCGGCTCACCCCGGCCGCGGCCGAGCGGCTCGTCGCTGACGCCCACGTCCGCCGCGGCGATCTGGTCGTCGACATCGGCGCGGGCACGGGTGCCATCACCGAGCAGCTGCTCCGACGCGGCGCGCGGGTGATCGCCGTCGAGCTCCACCCGGTGCGCCACGCCGCGCTGGTCGAGCGCTTCTGCGGCGACGACGTCGTCGTCGTGCGCGCCGACGCCACGGATCTTCGCCTGCCGCGCCGAGCGTTCCGAGTCGTGGCGAACCCTCCGTTCGCGACCACGACTGCCGTGCTCTCGCGCCTCATGGCGCCGGGCAGCCGCCTCCGCGACGCGCACCTGGTCCTCGAGCGTGCTGCCGCCGAGCGGTGGGCGCTGGGTCGGGCACCGGGCGCTGGGCGATGGCAGCGTGACTTCGACGTCCGACTCGGTCGGGGCATCCCTCGCCACCACTTCGTGCCACCACCACCGGTCGCGTGCGCCGAGCTGGTCGTGCGCCGGCGGGGTTGACCGGTCGTCGAGTGCACGGCGATGCTGCCCGCTCATGATCGACCGACACCGCCTGGCCGAGCTGCGCGCCGCCGAGGAGCAGCGCTTCGTCGAGCGCAACCCCGCGTCGGCCGCTCTCGCCACCGATGCACGGCGGCACCTGCTGTCGGGCGTCCCGATGCCGTGGATGACGCGATGGCCCGGCTCGTTCCCGCTGTTCGTCACCGAGGCGCACGGCGCCCGCTTCACCGACGCCGACGGGCACGAGTACGTCGACTTCTGCCTCGGCGACACGGGTGCGATGACCGGCCACGCGCTCGAGCCCGTCACCGCCGCGCTCACCGAGCGGGCTGCTCGCGGCATCACCACCATGCTCCCGAGCCCCGACGCCGCCTGGGTCGCCGGTGAGCTGGCCGCCCGGTTCGGCCTGCCCCGCTGGCAGATGGCGATGTCGGCCACCGACGCCAACCGGTTCGTGCTGCGGTTCGCCCGGGCGCTCACGGGCCGCCCGAAGGTGTGCGTGATGGACTGGTGCTACCACGGCACCGTCGACGAGACCCTGGTGGTGCTCGACGAGCACGGTGCGGTGGTGAGCCGGCCCGGCGCGATCGGCCCGCAGGTCGATCCGGCTCTCACCACGCGGGTGGTGCCGTTCAACGACCTCGACGCACTCGATGCCGCCCTCGCGCTCGGTGACGTCGCCGCCGTGCTGATGGAGCCGGCGCTCACCAACATCGGCATCGTGCTGCCCGACGATGGCTACCTCGCCGGCGTGCGCGAGGTCACCCGCCGGCACGACGTGCTGCTGATCATCGACGAGACGCACACGATCTGCGCCGGGCCGGGCGGCTGCACCCGGGCATGGGGCCTCGAGCCCGACATGTTCGTGATCGGCAAGCCGATCGGTGGCGGCATGCCCGCCGCTGCCTACGGCATGTCGGCGGAGGTGGCCGAGCGGCTCGACGCGCTGCTGCGCTCCGACGACGTCGACGTGTCGGGCGTCGGCGGCACGCTCACGGGCAACGCGCTCGCGCTCGCGGCCGTGCGGGCGACGCTGTCGAGCACGCTGCGCGCCGAGGACTTCGCGGTGATGATCCCGCTCGCAGAGCGCTGGACCGAGGGGGTGGCCGGCTCGATCGAGCGGGCCGGCCTGCCGTGGCACGTGCAGCGCCTGGGCTGCCGGGCCGAGTACTGGTTCTGCCCACCACCGCGCACCGGCGCGCAGGCGGCCGCCGCGGTCGACCACGAGCTCGACGCGCTCATGCACCTCTGGGCGATCAACCGCGGCATCCTGCTGACGCCGTTCCACAACATGGCGCTCATGTCGCCGTTCCACACCGCCGCCGACATCGACCTGCACACCGAGGTCTTCGACGCGGCGGTGCAGGCGCTCACGGCCTGACCTGCAAGGCTGCGCGGCCATGTTCCGAGTCAGCATCCTGTACCCGAAGACCGAGGGCGCCACCTTCGACCACGACTACTACCGCACGTCGCACATGCCGATGGTGGCGGCCCGGCTGGGCGACGCCTGCACCGGCTGGAGCGCCGACCGGGTCATCGACGGCCCGTTCGAGGCGATCGGCTACCTCCACATCAGCGACATGGAGGCCTTCGGTGCCCGCATGGCCGAGCACGGCGGCGAGATCCTCGGCGACGTCGCCAACTACACGGCGATCACGCCCCAGATGGTGGTGAGCCAGGTCAACGAGTGACCTGACGCCGGGGGATCAGGAGTGGCGGAGGAGGCCCTGGTCGATCACGACCCGGTCGCCGACCGACGTGGTGAAGACGGCCTCGCCGTCGCCGATCTCCCACATCCGCACGGTGAGCGCCTCGCCGGGCAGCACCGGCGAGGCGAAGCGGGCCTCGACGTGGTGGAAGCGGGCCGGATCGCTGCCGCACAGCGTGTGCAGCAGCGCCCGCCCGGTGAAGCCGTAGCTGCACAGGCCGTGCAGGATCGGGCGGTCGAACCCACCCATCGCCGCGAACGCCGGATCGGAGTGGAGCGGGTTGCGGTCGCCCGACAGCCGGTACACGAGCGCCTGGTCGGGCGAGGTCTGGTAGGTGACCTCGTGGTCGGGTGCCCGGTCGGGCGGTACGTTGCGCGGGCCCGACGGGCCGCGGTCGCCACCCCAGCCGCCCTCGCCGCGGATGAACGCCGACGACGTCGTGGTTAACAGCGGCGAGCCGTCGAGCGTGGCGTTGCTCTCGGTGACCACCACGGCCGCGGTGCCCTTGTCGTACATCGCGACGAGCTTGCTGGTGATGGTGGCGGTGCCCTCGACCGGGATCGGGCGGTGCAGCGTGACGGCCTGCTGGCCGTGCACGAGCATCGCCGGGTTGAACGAGCCGATGTTGCGCATCGCCGAGCCCATCCCCCACCCCACGACCACCGGGAAGGTGGGGAACACCTGCTGCTCGACCCCTGAGGTGTTCTCGGTGGTGAACGCCAGCTCGTTCGTGCCGGCACCGATGCCGACCGCGTAGAGCAGGGCGTCCTTGCTGGTCCAGCTGGCCTGATGGGGCTCGGTCTCGGTGCCGACGGCGTCGGGGTTCAGTGGCATGTGTGATCTCTCCTCGTTCAGCGGGGTTGCGGCCAGGAGCCGGGGGTGCCGTCCATGCCGCTGTTCGGGCGGGCGGCGGCGAGCAGGTCGGCCACGATCGGACCGAGCTCGGTGGGGTCGTCGACCGGTGCGTGCTTGG
>JALOLG010000198.1 GCA_025456105.1 Ilumatobacteraceae bacterium
CGCCGAGATCGGCAGCGGCGTGCTCGTGTCGAGCGACCCGCCCGAGCACACGGTGGAGCGCCTCGCGATCTCGCGTGCGTTCAAGCCGTCGGTGCTCGAGGCGATGGAGCCCGACATCCGGGTGGCCGTCGACGGGCTGGTCGACGCCATCGTCGAGCGCGGGCGCGGTGATCTGATCCGTGACCTCGCGATGCCGCTGCCGCTCACGGTGATGTGCTGGATGCTCGGCATGCCCCGGGAGGACATCGCGATGTTCCGGTCGTGGGTGCTCCCGATGGCCGAAGCCGTCGCGCTGGAGGGTGGCCGCAACGCCAACGAGCAGGTCGTCGACGCGTACCGGCAGTACTACGGGTACTTCGGACCGCACATCGAGCAGCGGGCGGCCGCGATCGAGGCTGGCGAGGACGTGCCCGACGACCTCCTCACTCGGCTGCTCACCGTCGAGCGCGACGGCGTCCGTCTCACGCACCGCCAGGTCGTCGGCTTCTGCCAGTTCCTGCTCGTGGCCGGATCGGAGACCACGACGTTGCTCATCGGCAACGTCGTGCACCGCCTGATGGAGCACCCCGACCAGATGGAGCGGGTACGGGCCGACCGCTCGCTCGTGCCGTCGGCGGTGGAGGAGAGCCTCCGGTTCGATGCGCCCGTCCACGGGCTGTTCCGCACGCCGACCTGCCCGGTGACGCTGCACGGTGTCGACATCCCCACCGACGCGAAGGTGCTCATGCTGTTCGGCTCGGCGAACCGCGACCCGGCGGCGTGGGACGACCCCGACCGCTTCGACGTCACCCGCGACCTGGCCGACCTGCGCCGCCGCCACGCCGCGTTCGGGGTCGGCATCCACTACTGCCTCGGTGCGCCGCTGTCGCGGATCGAGGCCGCGGTGGCGCTCGAGGCGGTGCTCGACCGGCTGCCCGGCATCCGGCCCGACGGTGAGCCGACGCAGGTGCGCGCCAGCGTCCTGAAGGGGTTCGAGACCCTGCCGGTGCGCTGGGACTGATCCGATCCGTCAGCCCAGCAGCGACAGCACCAGCGCCGCCTGGCCGAGGTGGTAGGTGACCATGACGGTGACCGGCATCCAGGATCGCTCGTCGACGAACAGCCGCCAGCCGAGCACGGAGTCGGACACGAAGAACAGCACGGCGCCGACGACCGCGATCGCCGGGCCCACGGCTGCCGCGCACGCGACCATCGCCGAGATCACGAGCACGTACGCCGCGACCGGGGCGCCGAGGCCGCGGTCGCGGCGGACCGCCCCGGCGACCACCCGGCGGCCGATCGCCACGGCGGCCACCACCAGCAGCGCGGTTGCCACACCGAACCGCCACCACTCCCACGGTGCCGCGACCACGAAGCCGATCACGTAGGCGACGTGACCGAGCAGGAACGCCGCGAGCCCGGGCAGGAACAGCCGGTCCTCGAACAGCAGGCACACGTCGCCCACGAGCGACAGCACGAGCGCGGCCACGAACCACGCCCGCACGACGGGATCGACCGGATCGAGCGCCACCGCGACCCCGATGAGCGCCACCAGCGTGAGCGGCTTGCTCCACAGCTCGGTGCGCCGGTCGTGGTGGGCGCGGCTCCACCAGTTCGCCCCGGCAGCGACCACCGCGACCGCGAGGCAGAGCCAGGCGACCCTGGTCATCCGGGCCCGCGCTCGATGCGCGCCCGGATCTCCTCGAACGAGAGCTCCTCGACGGGTTCGGCCTCGAAGTCGTCGGGCGTCGTGGCCGTGTCGGGAAGGGGCAGGTAGTAGCTGTTGCCCGCTGCGGCCCACGCACCGACCATCTCGAAGAACGCCGGGCCGGCCGGGTCGATGCCGCGGATCGGCATCGACCCGCGGCGGATCGTGAAGTCGTGCGGTGCCAGCTCGCCAGCGCGCACGAACCACCGCTCGGCAGCCTCGTCGCGGCCCTGCTGGGCGAGCCACCACCCGAGCGCGAACGCGGCCCGGGCCTCCTGGTCGGTCCAGGTGGCGAGGCGCGGCGTGGTCGACTCGCCGTCAGGGAGCGGTGCCGCCTCCCCGTGCACCCACGCCTTCAAGGCGGCGATCGGCTTGCGTGGGTGGAACCTCGTGAGGCTCGCGAACTCGCTCGACACGTAGTGCACGTCGTTCGGCCGCACGATGCGGCCCTCCTCGTCGATCCACACGACCGTCGGCACGTTCACCATGTTGTAGAGGTCGGCCACGACGTGCTCGGTGTCGATCAGGCTCGGGTGGGTGGGTGCGGCCGCCTCGATCCACGGGCGGGCGTCGTCGACGGACCGGTCGAGCGCCACCGTGATCACGGTGAGGCCGTCATCGGCGAGGTCGGTGCTGAGTGCCTGCCACACGGGCAGGTCGTAGCGGCAGCCTCACCAGCTGGCGTAGGCGTAGAGCACCACCTTGCGACCGCGGTGGTCGCTCAACCGGTGCAGCACGCCGTCGACGTCGGGCAGCTCGAAGTCGGGCGCGAGGCCGCTGCGGAGCGCGTCGGCGCGCTCGTCGGGCGATGCGGCGAAGGCGACGACGCGCTCGTCGGTGTCGATGGCGCTCGGCCGTCCGAGCAGCCGGCCGAGGTCGGCCATCGGGGGCACGACCGAGTCGCGCAGCGGCACGCACACCTCGCCCTTGCAGAGCCCCTCGGGCTTCAGCTCCCAGCCCAGCAGCGCCGGGTCGAGCACCCCGTCGTCACCGATCTCGGCCTCGAAGGTGCGCTGCTCGTCGATCACGGTCCACGTGGGCATGGCCGGACGCTACCGTTCGGGCATGGCGGACGAAGACGACGAGTGGAGCTACCAGGTGATCGTGGTGCTCGACGGCGAGACGCTCGACCTCGCCTGCACCGGGCGGACGGCGGCCGACGACCTCGCGGCGTCGGTCCTCCGGGCTGCCGAGCAGCGGTCGACGCTGCGCCTCTCGATGGGGACGGCCGAGATCGTGGTCAACTTCGATCGGGTGGCTCGAACCCTGGTCGATGTGGTCCGCGGCGCCGGCGGCGCGGTGGGCATCAAGCGCTGAGCAGCCCGGCTCGCCGTGCCTCGTGCACGGCTGCGCCCCGCGTGGTGGCGCCGAGCTTGGCGAGGCAGCGCTCGAGGTGGACCGCGACCGTCTTCGGGCTGATGCCGAGCTCGGCGGCGACCTCTTTGTTCGTGAGGCCTCGGGCCACGAGCGCCAGCACCTCGGTCTCGCGCTCGGTCAGGGTCCCGGTCGTCCGCGATGGCGGTCGTCGTCCGCCCAGGGCGCGCCATGCCGCAGCTGCCTGCTCGGCGAGCTGCCCTGCCCCGAGATCCGCCGCGCGCGTGGCGATCGCGCCGACATCGTCGAGTGATCGGTCGGCGACGGCAGCATCCAGCAGGCAGCGGAGCTCGGCGATCGGTGCCGGCACGGCTGCCCAGGCGGCGGCCGCTGCCCGGAATGCGGCCGTGGAGGGCGACCGGAGGGCGGCGGCCTCGGTGAGGAGCGCCGCGACCTCGCGGCCGCTCGCATCGGGCCCGACCTGCTCGTCGACCTCGGCACCCGCTCGGAGCGCTGTCGTGGTCAGGCGCGCCCGGCCGAGATCATCGGTGGGTGCAGCGCCGGTGAGGCCGTCGCGTGCGGCCCTGGCCGCCCGTTGTCGGTCGTTCCGGGCGAGCTCCAGCTCGGCGCGACGGAGCGCCAGCTCGACCGACACGGTCGGGTCGTCGGCGCTGGGCCCGCTCGCCACCTCGGCGATGAGCCGCTCCGCTCGGATGTCGTCGCCCCGGACGAGCGCGATCTCTGCGTCGAGCAGATCGAGCAGCGCGCCGGCGTCAGCGGACGATCGGATGGTCCGCGCGGCCTCGATGGCCCGCTGCGCGTCGTCGAGCCGCCCCATGGTCGCCAGCGCGACCGAGCGGGCGACTGCGAGCTGATCGCCGAGCCACGGGAGGCCGGCTGCTGCCAGACGACCCAGCTCATGGCGCGCCACTCGTTCGACGTCGCGGGGCCGGCCGGCGCGCCAGAGGACGTACACGTGGTTGCTCGCGGCGCGAGCGCTCACCATCGGGTCGCCAGAGCGCGCCGCGGCGGCGAGCGCGGCGTCGGCGTGGGCGATCGCACCGTCAGGGTCGCCGTCGAGCGATGCGATCACGCCGGCCGCCTGGAGCGCGGTGGCTCGAGCCACGTCGTCGAGCTCCCGGGCGAGCGCGATCGCCCGCTCCACCTGGTGACGAGCGGCAGCGGCGTCGTCGAACACCCGTCGGTAGGCGTCGAGGACGAGTGCCTCGACGCTGGCGAGGTCCGGTCCGGTGACCTCGGCGAGCGCGTCGTCGAGGGGTTGATCGGCCTCCCCGAGTGCCCCTTCGAACCGGGCGCGGTGCTGGAGCACGAGCAGCGAGATGCGGGTCGGCGAGTCGTCGCGGTCGACCATGCCGAGCGCGCGACCGGCCAGGGTGTCGGCCTCGGCCCAGTCGGTGGCGGCGAGCGCGAGGTGCGCCGCCCGACGGAGATCGTCGATCCCGACGCTCGCCGGTGCCAGCTCGGCGGCCCGCCGCAGGTGCTG
>JALOLG010000199.1 GCA_025456105.1 Ilumatobacteraceae bacterium
GTCTACGTCGGCATCACCGGGTTCAACCTGTCGGGCAGCGTCAGCCTGACCGTGGCCTCGAGCGGCATCAGCGGCAGCTTCGCCGGGCAGGTGTGCTTCATCGTGTGCGGCTCGGCGACGGGCACGCTGCGCAGCGACGGGCGCATCCGCGGCTTCCTGGCGGTGGATGCCAACGGCGACGGCGACTACCGCGACTTCGGCGAGGTCTACGCCGAGTACCGGGTGTACCTGGCGAGCGGGGCCGTCCTCGTCGACAACGGTGACGACGGCAGCTGGGACATCTACTGGGGCGACCCCACCGACGACGACGAGACACCACCGTCGATGACCACGCCGCCGAACATCACCGTGAGCGCCAACATCGGCCCGAACGGCCTCGTGCGGGTGTACTACACGCCACCGACCGCATCCGACGGGGGTGACCCCATCACGGTTCGCTGCACCCCGGCCCCGGGATCCGAGTTCCCCGTGGGTTCGACGACCGTCAGCTGCACCGCGACCGATCTCGCCGGGAACCCTCGCACCCGGACGTTCACGGTCACCGTCGTCGCCGACGCCGCTGCGACGGTTCCCACCGCACCCGCCGGCACGACCGTCGTGGTGACGGCCACCGGGTTCGCTGCCAACTCGTGGGTGTACGTGAGCGTCAACAGCGACCCGACCCCCATCGGGGTGTTCCAGACCGACGCGCAGGGCCGCCTGTCCCTCGCGCTCACCGTCCCCGAGGGCCTGCCCGCAGGCGAGCACACGATCGTCGTCGAGGGCTTCGCACCCGACGGCTCGGTGCGCCAGTTCGTCCAGCCGATCGTCGTCCCCGGTGCCGAACCCGCAGCCTCCACCACCGTCACGCCCCGCATCGGGCTCCCCGGCACCGGGAGCGACTCGTCGGGCGGCCTCACCGTGGCGGCGCTGATCACCCTCGTCGGCCTGGCCGTCCTGCTCGCCACCCGCCGCCGCGCGACCTGACCCCAACCCGTGATCGTTCGGGCTGCAGCTACCCGCAGATGTGCTGGCAGCTGCAGCCCAGACGTCAGGTGGGTGAGGTGCGGACGGCGACGAGGACGGCGTCGCCGACGGCGCGGCGACGCAGGTCCTGCCAGCGCCGGTGCTCGCCGATCCGCCAGACGAGCCACGCCACGCTCAGCACCACCGACAGCACGGCCACCACCCGGGCGACCAGCGAGATCGTGTCGGCACGGTCGACGTAGCCGCCTGCCAGCTCACCGGCCCGACCCGACAGCGCGGCGAGGTCCTCGACCGCACCGGCAGCGGCATCGATCGTCGCCAGCGTCTCCGGTGAGGTCAGGACCTCGATCCGGTCGGCGGCATCGGCCGACACCGCGGCGACGTCGTCGAGCGAGCCGAGGATCGCCTCGACCGTCAGCTGCGCGTCCGTCACCGCATCCCCGACACCATCGGTGGCCTCCGAGCCCGACAGCAGCGCGCCGATCAGACCGAGCGAGGCCGTCACGGGGGTGAGGTCGTCGGCGAGATCGTCGAGGCGGGCCGTGGCCTCGGCCACGCCGTCGCTCACGCCGGTGATGAGGGGCCGGTACTCGGCGGCCAGATCGGTGAGGTCGCGGGTGACGTCGGCGAGGGTCGCACCGATCTCCTCGGCCTGCGGCCCGAGCTCCTCCAGCGTGATGGCAGCACGCTCCACCTGCGCCATCCGGTCGCCGGTCTCCGCTGCCGCCCATGCCGCCAGCGGCACCGAGATCGCGAGCAGCACCGTCAGCACGATCGCCATCCCCTCTCGCCACGGGGTGCGCACGGCCAGCACCGCATCGCGGCGCGCTCGTCGATCGTCGGTCACGAGGGAATATGACGCCTGGGAGACGCCAGATGTTCCCGCGACGCGCACGTCGGGACTTTCGTCCATGTCGCTCACGGCGCGATCACCACGATCATGGAGCCCATGGCCTCCAGCGCTGGCACGGTGTGCATCGACGGCAACGAGGCGGCGGCCCGTGTGGCCTACGCCCTCTCGGAGGTGGTGGCGATCTACCCGATCACACCCGCTTCGCCGATGGGCGAGCACGCCGACGCCTGGTCGGCCGTCGGACAACCCAACGCCTGGGGCACCGTGCCCGAGATCGTCGAGATGCAGTCCGAGGCGGGCGCCGCCGGCGCGCTGCACGGCGCGCTCCAGACCGGTGCGCTCGCCACCACCTTCACGGCGTCGCAGGGCCTCCTGCTGATGCTGCCCAACATGTTCAAGATCGCGGGCGAGCTCACCCCGGCGGTGATCCACGTCGCCGCGCGGGCGCTCGCCACGCACGCACTGTCGATCTTCGGCGACCACAGCGACGTGATGGCCGCCCGCACGACGGGCTGGGCGATGCTGTGCGCCGGGTCGGTGCAGGAGGCGCACGACCTCGCGCTCGTGTCGCATGCCGCGACCCTGCGCTGCCGAGTGCCGTTCCTGCACTTCTTCGACGGGTTCCGCACCTCGCACGAGGTGAACCGGGTCGACCTGATGGACGACGCCGACCTGCTCGCACTCGTCGGTGAGCAGCACATCGCCGAGCACAAGCTCCGCCGGCTCCGCCCCACCGCCCCGGTGCTGCGCGGCACCGCGCAGAACCCCGACGTGTTCTTCCAGGCCCGTGAGGCCGGTTCGCCGTACCACGCCGCCGTGCCCGCCGTCGTGGCCCAGGTCCTCGACGAGCTCGCCGAGCGCACCGGCCGCCGCTACGGCCTCGTCGATTACGAGGGACCGGCCGACGCCGAGCGCGTCCTGGTGATCATGGGCTCGGGTGCCGGCGCAGCCGGCGAGGCCGTCGCCCGGATGGCCGCCGAGGGCGACAAGGTGGGCGTCGTGACCGTCCGGCTGTACCGGCCGTTCCCCACCGATGCGTTCCTCGCTGCGCTGCCGGCGTCGGTCCGCAAGGTCGTCGTCCTCGATCGCACGAAGGAGCCCGGCGCCACGGGTGAGCCGCTCCTGCAGGACGTGATCACCACGCTGGCCGATGCCGCCGCGGTCGACGGCCGGCCGATGCCACTCGTCATCGGCGGGCGGTACGGGCTCGGGTCCAAGGAGTTCACCCCCGCCATGGCCAAGGCGGCGCTCGACGAGCTCGACGCCGCCACGCCGAAGCGACGCTTCACCGTCGGGATCGTCGACGACGTCAGCGGCTCGAGCCTCGAGCACGACCGCGAGTTCCGCACCGACCAGGGGTCGACGTCGGCCGTGTTCTTCGCGCTCGGCAGCGACGGGACGGTCGGTGCCAACAAGTCGTCGGTGAAGATCATCGGCGAGGAGCGCGGGCTCCACGCCCAGGGCTACTTCGTGTACGACTCGAAGAAGTCGGGATCGATGACCGTGTCGCACCTCCGCTTCGGCACCGAGCCCATCCGCTCGACGTATCTGATCGACCAGGCCGACTTCGTGGCGTGCCACCAGTTCGTGCTGCTCGACCGGGTCGACGTGATCGGGGTGGCGAAGCCCGGCGCGACGCTGCTGCTGAACGCGCCGTATCCGGCCGACCAGGTGTGGGACCACCTGCCCGACGACGTCCGTGACGCGATCGTCGACAAGGGGCTCCGGGTGTTCACCATCGACGCCGCCGACGTCGCACGCGACCTCGGCATGCCCGGCCGCATCAACACGATCATGCAGCCGTGCTTCTTCGCGCTGATCGGCGTGCTGCCGCGCGACCAGGCGATCCAGGCGATCAAGGACTCGATCGAGAAGACGTACGGCCGGCGCGGCCGACTCGTGGTGGAGCGCAACCACCAGGCCGTCGACCGGTCGCTCGACGCGATGCACGAGGTGGTGGTCCCGACCGACGGCGCCGAGGGTCGGCCACGGCGCCCGATCGTCCCCCAGATCGCGCCCGACTTCGTCCAGCGAGTCACCGCGCGCATGCTGGCCGGTGAGGGCGACCTGCTCCCCGTGTCGGCGATGCCGGTCGACGGCACGTTCCCGACGGGCACGACCACCTGGGAGAAGCGCCGGCTCGCCGAGCTCATCCCGGTGTGGGAGCCCGACCTGTGCATCGACTGCGGCAAGTGCGCCATCGTCTGCCCGCACGCGGTGATCCGCATGAAGGCCTTCACCCCCGACGCCGTCGCCGACGCGCCCGACGGGTTCCTCTCCAAGACGTTCCGCTCGCGGGAGCTGCCCGACCACCGCCTCACGATCCAGGTGTCGCCCGACGACTGCACCGGCTGCAGCGTGTGCGTCGAGGTGTGCCCGGCCAAGGACAAGACCGAGGTGCGCCGCAAGGCCATCAACATGCGGCCGTACCTCGAGCACGCCGACGTCGAGCGCGAGCGCTGGGACTACTTCCTCGGGATCCCCGAGGTCGACCGCACGGCGGTCGCCCACGACTCGGTCAAGACCTCCCAGCTCCTGCAGCCGCTGTTCGAGTTCTCCGGCGCCTGCGCCGGCTGCGGCGAGACGCCCTACCTGAAGCTGCTCACCCAGCTGTTCGGCGACCGGATCGTGGTGGCCAACGCCACCGGCTGCTCGTCGATCTACGGCGGC